>CAZZZJ010000024.1:15464-16866 GCA_964658355.1 Beijerinckiaceae bacterium | reverse complement strand
ACGGGAAGGCCGGCGGCGTTGACGAGCCCGGCCGTCCAGTGGTTGCAGACGTTCGTCCAGGAGAACCGGCCCGTGCCCCTGTAGAACAGGCTCGGCCCGTAGAGGCCGGGGCCGACATCGACCGGATGGCCTTCGGCCAGCGCGAGGCTCGCCTCGAGCCGCGCGACGAGCGCGTGCAGGCCGGCCGGCGAGACCCGTATGGCCAGGATCTCCGCGCGCGGAAAGCTCGTGCGCGGGTCCGCGTCGAGGCCGACCACCTGGACCACGCCGTCGCGGCCGCCGGGCGTGAACAGGGCCGAGAGCGCCAGCCGCCAGTCGAATTCCGCGAGCGTCGGCGTCGCCGCGTAGAACCGCGCCTCGCCCCATCCGAACTCCAGTTCGGGATAGGCGCGGAACCGCACGGCGATGTCGCGGAGCGCCGGCCCGGCGCCCGGCCCCGTCAGCGCCGCCATCGGCAGGGCGATCCCGCTGTGCCAGCCGTGGCTGACCACGTGGATCGTCTGCGCCGCCGGCCCCGTCGGCGGGTAGAGCGCAGGATCGCCCGGCCGCGCCGTGACGATCACGGCGAGGACGAGCGAAGCGATCAGGCCGGCGAGCCCTGCCGCCAGCCGGCGCAAGGCTCAGGAAGCCTGGTCGCTCAGCCGCGCCAGCGCCTCCGTGAGCTTGGCCAGCCGCTCGGCCTCGGCCTCGCGCCGCTCGCGGCTCTCCTCGATCACCTCCTCGGGCGCGCGCGCCACGAAGTCGGCATTGCCGAGCTTGCCGTCGAGCTTCCGGATCTCGCCCTCGGCCTTGGCGGCCTCCTTCTTCAGGCGCGCCACCTCGGCACCGAGATCGACGATGCCCTCCAGCGGCAGCGCCGCGACGCTGCCGCGTACCAGCAGTTGCACCGCGTTCTTCGGGGCGGTTTCGGAAAACCCGATCTCGGAGAGGCGGGCGAGGCGGACCAGCGTGTCGTGCCAGGCGGCGATGCGGGCGCGCACCGCCGGGGCGGCGGCGACGATCACCAGGGGAACCTGGGCGCCGGCCGGGACCCCGGTCTCGGAGCGGGCCGAGCGCACCTCGGAAACGAGGTCGACGACGAAGCCGATCTCGGCCTCGACCTCGGCATCCGCGAGCCCCGACAAGTCGGGCCAGGGCTGGAGCGTCAGCAGCCCGCGATCGGGGATCGCTTCGCCCTTGATCGCCCACAGCTCCTCGGTGAGGAACGGCATGAACGGATGCAGGAGCTTGGCGATCTGATCGATCGTGAAGGCGATGGTGGCCTGCGTCTCGGCTTTGAGCGCCGGGTCGACGCCTTCGCCCTGAAGCACGGGCTTGGCCAATTCGATCGTCCAGTCGCAGAAGATGTTCCAGACGAAGCGGTAGGCGGCCGCCGCCGCGTCGTTGAAGCGGTAGGCCTCCA
>CAZZZJ010000024.1:10504-15364 GCA_964658355.1 Beijerinckiaceae bacterium | reverse complement strand
GGTCGATCAGCCCGAGCGGATCGACGACGTTGCCCTTCGACTTCGACATCTTGGCGCCGGACGCATCGCGCACCAGCGTGTGCAGGTAGACCGTGTCGAACGGCACCTCGTCGGTGACGTGCAGGCCGAGCATCATCATCCGCGCGACCCAGAAGAACAGGATGTCCTTGCCGGTGACGAGGGCATTGGTCGGATAGTAGCGGGCGAGCTCCGCGGTCTTCTCCGGCCAGCCGAGCGTCGAGAACGGCCACAGGGCGGACGAGAACCAGGTGTCGAGGACGTCCTCGTCGCGGGTGAGCTCGACCGGGCGGCCGCGCTTGTCCGCGGCCTGGGCACGGGCCTCGGCCTCGGTGCCCGCGACGTAGACGCCGCCCTCGGCGTCGTACCAGACCGGGATCTGGTGGCCCCACCAGAGCTGGCGCGAGATGCACCAGGGCTCGATGTTCTCCAGCCACTGGAAGAACGTCTTCTCGGAATTCTCCGGGACGAACCGCGTGCGCCCGTCGCGCACCGCCTGGAGCGCGCGCTCGGCGAGTGGCTTGACGTTCACGTACCACTGGTCGGTCAGGTAGGGCTCGATCACCACGCCCGAGCGGTCGCCGTGCGGGACGGCGTGGGTGTTGGCCTCGATCTCGCGGAGCCGCCCGGCGGCCTCCATCAGCGCGACGACGGCCTTGCGGGCCGCGAAGCGGTCGAGGCCGTGGAGCGCGAGCGCCTCGGGTTCGGGGCTCGCGTCGGCCAGGAAGTCGGCGTTGCCGTCGAGCGCGATCCGGGCCTCGGCATCCAGGATGTTGATCGGGCGGCTGCCATGACGGCGGCCGACCTCGAAGTCGTTGAAATCGTGCGCCGGCGTGATCTTCACCGCGCCGGTGCCCTTCTCCGGGTCCGAGTATTCGTCGGCGACGATCGGGATCAGGCGGCCGACCAGCGGCAGGCGCACGCGCTGGCCCACGAGCGCGGTGTAGCGCTCGTCCTCGGGGTGGACGGCGACCGCCGTGTCGCCCAGCATCGTCTCGGGGCGTGTCGTCGCCACGGTGACGACCTCGCCGGTCTCGGCACCGGTCTCGTCCACGACCGGATAGTCGAAGTGCCAGAGGTGGCCCTTCACCTCGATCTGCTGGACCTCGAGGTCCGAGATCGCGGTCTGGAACTTCGGGTCCCAGTTCACGAGGCGCTTGTCGCGGTAGATCAGGCCCTGCGCGTGCAGATCGACGAAGACCTTCGTCACCGCGCGGACCATCTGCTCGTCGGGCGCGCCGCGCTCACCCATGGTGAAGCGCTCGCGCGACCAGTCGCAGGAGGCGCCGAGCCGCTTCAGCTGGGCGACGATGGCGCCGCCCGATTCCGCCTTCCAGGCCCAGACCTTGTCGAGGAAGGCCGCGCGGCCGATCTCGCGGCGGCCGGGCTCCTGCGCCTCCATCATCCGGCGCTCGACGACCATCTGCGTGGCGATGCCGGCATGGTCCATGCCCGGCTGCC
Organism: Beijerinckiaceae bacterium; assembly: GCA_964658355.1. Classification (GTDB taxonomy): domain Bacteria; phylum Pseudomonadota; class Alphaproteobacteria; order Rhizobiales; family Beijerinckiaceae; genus Methylobacterium. The sequence continues at coordinate 13,885 of CAZZZJ010000024.1, read as the reverse complement.
ACAGCACGTCGCGCCCGCGCATCCGCTCGAAGCGGGCCAGGATGTCCTGCAGCGTGTTGTTGAGCGCGTGACCGATATGCAGCGAGCCCGTCACGTTCGGCGGCGGGATGACGATGCAGAAGGGCTGGGCGTCGGCGCGGTCCGGGCGTCCGGCGCGGAATGCGTCGGCCTGCGTCCAGGCGGCGCTGGCGCGCGCCTCGGCGTTCGCCGGGTCGAAGGTCTTGTCCATCATGGGCGGGTGATCGCGGGTCCGTCTCGGAGGTCGAGCCCGCTTTCAACCCGTCATGGGCCTCCCGTCAACACGGCAGGCCTCAGCGCCCGCGGGCGACGCGCTCGATCTCGACGCGCACCAGCCGCTCGACCATCACCGGAAGGTTGTCGTCGAGCCACGCCTTGAGCATCGGCTTCAGCATGTCCTGGACCAGGTCCTCCAGGCTGCGCGCGTTCTGGCTCGACACCGTGTTGGCGAGCAGGCTGAAGGCCTGGTTGACGCTGGCGCCGGCCGTCGGCGAGATCAGCGGCGCGGGCTGGGGTGCGCTCTCCGGCTCGGGCATGCGCACCGGCTCGGGGGCAGGTGCGGCCGCGCGCGGCGGCGGAGGCGGCTCCGGCTCGTCCTCGATCGCATCGAAATCCAGGGCGTCGAGTTCGAGCGGCACGGGCTTGGCGGCCGCGCGGGGGGGCGGGGGCGCCGGTTCGTCGATGTCGGCGAGGTCGAGCACGTCGTCGTTCTCGTGCGATGGGGCCCGCGCGGCGACCGGCTCGGCCGGCTTGACCGCCTGATCGTCGGCGATGATCCGGCGGATCGAGGCCAGGATCTCCTCCATGGAGGGCTCGTGCGCCTTCTCCGCCGCCTTGTCCTGGATCTTGGGGCTCGCTGCACTCATCCGGACGGCGCTCGGGAACGTGAGAGGGACGGGAATAGCTGTCGGATGGAGTATTCCACGCTGCGCTCTGTCGACAAGCGCATCGGAAGCACAGTCCTCGGGAAATCATCCCCTCGGTCGCTCTTCTCCCGCCCGTTCGCGCGGGATCGGGGCCTGGGCCCCGCCTGCCGGAGCGCTCCGCGTCAGCGCCCGTCCGGCGTACGCACGCCGTACCAGAGGTCCTTGACCTGATCGTAGTGGGTCTTGGCGCTGTAGGCGGCCACCGGCACGGCGGTGTAGCGCACCGTCAGGCGGCCGATCGCCTGCACCACGCCGTAGGAGAAGATCACCCGGTCCCGCTGCGCGGTGATGAGGTTCACGCGAGCATTGAGCAGTTCCTGCTGCGCGTTGAGCACGTCGAGGGTGGTGCGCTGGCCGACGCGGGCTTCCTCGCGGACACCGTTCAGCGCGACCTCGTTGGCCTGCACCTGGGCCTGGGCGGCGATCACCTGCGCCTTGGCCGCTTCCAGCCGGCCCCAGAAATCGACGACCTGGGCGCGGACTTGATCGCGGACCTGGTCGGCCTGAATGCGGGTCTGGCCGACGACCTCCTTCTGCTGGCGGATCTGCGCGTATTCCTGGCCGCCCTGGTAGAGCGGGATCGTCACCCGGCCGACGATCGACGCCGACACGAAGTTGTCGCCCGGGAAGGTCGAGTCATACCGCTGCTGCACGGCGCCCTGCAGGCCGACCGTCGGATACAGGACACCTTCGAGGACCTTCGCCTGCGCCTCGGCCGCATCGACCGCATGCAACGCCGAGAGGATCTGCGGGTGCTCCTGGAGGCCGATGGCGATCGCCGCATCGAGGGTCGCCGGCACGTAGCGATCGAGCGGGCGACCGGGGGCGAGCTGGCGCGGCTCGACGCCGATGTTCTGGCGATAGGTGCCGATGCTGGTGCGCAGGGCCGATTCCGCGACGCTGACCTGCGAGCGGGCGCCGGCGAGGCGCGCCTCGGCCTGCGCGACGTCGGTGCGGGTGACCTCGCCGACGTTGAAGCGGTCGCGCGTCTGGCGGAGCTGCTCTTCCAGCACCTCGACGTTGTTGCGGTTCAGCTCCAGCGTCGCGGTGTTGCTGAGCACGTTCATGTACGATTGCACGCCGCCGTACAGCACCGACATCTCGGTGGAGCGCAGGGTCTCGCGCTGGCTGTACACGTTCGATTCGGCGCGGCGGGTGTTGTTGTCGGTCTGGAAGCCGTTGAACAGCGTCTGGTTGACGGTGATGCCGGCGCCCCCCGGCGTCGTATTATACCGCGCTTGCTGCCCGGAGACGCGGCCTTCCAGGTATTGCGAGCCGATATCGGCGCTGATGCTCGCGGTCGGCCGATAGCCGGATTGCGCGATCGCGACGCCCTCGTCGGTCGCGCGGACGCCCGCGCGGCTCGCGTTCAACTGCGGGTTGCCGCCATAGGCCTTGGCAAGCGCCGTCTCCAGCGTCTCGGACGCTGCAGGGCCGGCCGCGAGTCCGGCGGCGACGGCGAGGCCGGCCAGCCGAAACGCGGGGCGCGTCGCAGGTTTGCGTTCTGTCACGTCGATCAGCCCTTGCGGTTTCTCGAAGACCACGTTGCCCGTCCTGCGACGGTCAAGGCGCATGCGCGCCGGCCCGGTCACGCCCGCCCTGGGCCGACCTTAAACCATTCGTGACGACGTTACCCAGGGTGGAGGCGGCCGTTCCCCCGAATCATCCCGACGTGGCGCATAAAAGCGACACTTCCGGCATGCGCCCGTCAGCGCGGCGGCGGGACGAGGGGCCGCTCAGAACGCGAAGCCGGCCTCTTCGCGGAAGGCGGCCAGTCCCGGCAGGGCGGCGTCGAATAACGGGCGGGCGCCGAAGGCGTCCCCGGCACGCACGAACAGGGTCGCCTTGGCCGCCTTGTCGCGTCCGAGCACGCAGACGAGGCGGCCCTCGTCCTTCAGCTGGTCGAGCAGGCTCTGCGGACGGACCTCAACGCGGCCGTTGATCAGGATCGCGTCGTAGGGGCCGGCCTTCGGGTGACCGGCTGCGAGCGGCCCCTCCACCACCTCGACCGGCGTGCCGTCGAGCCGGGCGCGTGCCGCCTCCGCCAGGGCGGTATCCGATTCGAGCGCCGTCACCCGGCCGCCGAGGCGCGCCATCACGGCGGCGGCGTATCCATAGCCGGTGCCGACATCGAGCACCCGGGTTCCGCCGCCGATCCGCAGCGCCTGGATCATCCGGGCGAGCAGCATCGAGGCCGGCATGTAGCGGATGTCGCCGTCGCTCCCGCCGAGCTTCAGGTTCTGGTCGATATAGGCGAACGGCTCGGAGCCCGGCGGCACGAAGGTCTCGCGCGGCACCGCGTCGAACGCGTCCAGGACCGGGATGTCGTTCACGTCGAAGGTGCGGAGCTGGCAGTCGACCATCAGGCGTCGGGCCTGCGCGTAATCGAGCATGGTGACGAATTCCTCGACGCGGTTCGAACGTCCCGGCTCCGCCA
>CAZZZJ010000024.1:0-10404 GCA_964658355.1 Beijerinckiaceae bacterium | reverse complement strand
TAATCGAGCATGGTGACGAATTCCTCGACGCGGTTCGAACGTCCCGGCTCCGCCATGGCGCGAGCCGTGGCCGCGCTCACGCTTCCGGGTCAGGCGGTTTCTCGGGGATCGGGTTCCAAAAGGCAAGGTTGCGCCGGTGGATCGAGTCCCCTGCCGCAGATCAGATCGTACGCATGGCGGCGACCGCCCCGCGCACGGCGGCGAGGGATCCAGGCGCCAATTCCAGGTAGAGGAATCGGGCGGGATCGACCGGGCCCGGAAGAATCAGATGCTCGGGCGGCACCGGCGAGAACCCGAACCGCGCATAGAACGGAGCGTCGCCGACCAGGATCACCAGGCCTTCGCCCGCAGCTGTCGCCGCGGCGAGGCTCGCGCGCATCAGCGCCGTGCCGACGCCCCGGCCGGAAAAGCTCGGATCCACGGCGAGCGGCCCGAGCGCCAGGAAGCCGACGCCGCCAGCCGTCACGGGCGCCATGCGCACCGAGCCGACCAGGAAGCTGCCGACCGAAGCCGTGACGCTGAGGTCGGCGCGATGCGCCGTTCCCTCGCGGAGCCGGAACGCGGTCCGCGCGTAGCGCCCCGGTCCGAAGGCGCGGGCGTGCAGCCGCTCGATCGCGGCGCAATCGTCGGGGTTCTCGGGGCGGAGGACGAGGGAGAGCGCTGGCACGGCATCCGCCGTAACAGGTTTCCCGCCGCGCCGCAGCCGCTACTCGGCGGCGGCGAGGACGGGCCGCCCGTCGACCCGTACGAGACGATAGAACCCCAAGGCGGACGCCCAGATCACGGCGCCGAAGGTCGCCGCCAGGCCGAGCACGAGGGCGAAGCCGCCGCGGTCGTGCAGGAGGGCGATCAGCGGCACCACGAACCCGCTTGCGGTGAAGCCCACGAAGTAGCGCAGGCTGTAGGCCTTCGCGCGCTGGTGCGCCGGGACGTAGCGGGCGATCATCGCGTCGTTGATCACCACCTGCCCGTAGATCGCGGCGATCGCCAGGACGAGCCCGAACAGCAGCAGCGGCCCGGAGGTGAGCGCGGCGATGCCGAGGCCGAGCGGCTGCAGCACCGACAGGCAGAGGAACAGGCTCGGCAGGCCGTAGCGGTCGACGAGGCGCCCCATCAGGAGCTGGGTCAACGCGCCGAACACGAAGACGGCGGTGGCGATCGAGCCGATCAAAGACAGCGACATCGCCTGCCCGATGCCCTCGTCGATCACCTTCGGCAGCGAGATCGTGGTGATGTTGAAGGTGATGCCGCCGGCGAAGATCGCCAGGCCGAACAGGGCGAGCAGCGCCATCGGGCGCGTGACCGGGATGACGGCCGCCCCGCCGGCCTTGCGGGCCTCTGCGTCTCCGTCGCCCGGCACCAGCGCGACGAAGGCCGCGCCGCAGGCGAGGCAGACGAGGCCGGGCACGACGAAGGCGGCCTGCCAGCCCAGCGTCGTGGCCAGCAGCGCCGTCGCCCCCGACGCCGACGCCGCGCCGAAATTGCCCCAGACCCCGTTGATCCCGAGATCGTGCCCGAGCCGGCGCGCGTGGGTGACCAGCATGGTCGAGCCGACCGGGTGGTAGATCGCCGAGGCGAGCCCGAGCACGCACAGCCAGATCGCGAAGGCCGTCGGGGTGGTGGCGCTCGCGACCCCGAGGCAGGACAGGCCGTAGCCGAAGAAGAACACCGCGAGCATGTTGCGCCGCCCGAACCGGTCGGCGAGCGAGCCCATCGGCAGGGAGCACAGGCCGAAGGCGACGAAGGCGCCGGTCGCGAGCCCGATCAGTTCGCCGTAGCCCATGCCCGTCTGGTTCGCGATGGCGATCACCGCAGTCGGGTAGATGAGCAGCACGAAGTGGTCGAGGGCGTGCGCCACGTTGACGAAGCGCAGGGTGCGGCTGGAGAGGTCTTCCGGGCTCATCGCGGCGTATCCTTCGGGATCGCCACCGCATACCCTGACCCGATGGACGTCGTCGGGTCGCAAATGTACGCTTCCGGGCCATTCTGCGAGGGCGCGCCGTGCCGCAGCGATCGACCGATGCCGCCGATTACCAGACCGTGCCCCGTGCGGTCGCGGTCATGCCGAAGGCCTTCGCCGCGGCGAGCCGGACCGAGCGGCATTTCCATCCGCGTGCGCAACTGCTCTACGCCACCGCCGGGCTGATGATGGCCTCGGCCGACGACGGCACCTGGGTCGTGCCCGAGGGGCACGCGCTGCTCATTCCGCCGCGCCTGCCGCATGCGGTGGCGATGCACGGGGCGGTGGCGATGTGCTCGGCCTATCTCGACCCGCGGGCCTTCGCCTTTCCGGATCGCTGTCGCGTGATCGCAGTCTCTCCGTTGCTCGCCGCGTCTCTGGCCGCCCTCGCCGAGGAGCCCGTTCTCTACGAGGAGGCGGGCCGCGGCGGCCATCTCGCCGCCCTGGTGCTCGACGAGATCGGCCATGCCCCCGAGACGCCCCTGGCGCTTCCGCTCCCGCGCGATGCGCGCCTGCGCCGGGTCTGCCTCGGGCTGATCGCGGATCCCGCCTCCGGAGACGACCTCGACGCCTGGGCCGAACGGGCGGGCGCGAGCCGGCGCACGCTGACCCGGGGCTTTCGCGCGGAGACCGGGCTCAGCTTCGGCGACTGGCGGGCGCGGGCGCGGGTGATCCGCGCGCTGGCGCTCGCCGCGGACGGGCGGCCCGCCGGGCACGTCGCGTCGGCCGTCGGCTACCGCAGCCGCCAGGCCCTGCGCGCGACCGTGGGGCGGGTGCTGGGTTCGGACGGCCCCCGGCCCCATATGCCGGCGTGACGGCCGGAGGCTTTGGCATGCTCTACGAACTCGCGGCGCTTTCGTGCCCTTTGACCGTCTTCGGGCGAGCCTCCGAGGGCGCGGCCGCCTGGGTCAACGCGCCCGAGGCCGGCGGCACGCTTCTCGGCGGCTGGCGCACGGAGGTCGGGATGCTCGGCCGCGTTCTGATCCTGCGCGGCTTCGCGGCGCCCGAGGACCTGAGCGCCGAGCGCCGACGCGCCCTGACGAGCGCGAGCCCGTTCAATGTCGGCGGTGTCGCGACTGCCCTGGAGATGGACAGCTACGCGCCGTTCCCGTTCCTGCCGCCGGTGCGGACCGGCCCCCGCGGCGGCGTCTACGAATTCCGCAGCTACCGCCTGAAGCCCGGCGGCCTGCCGGCCACGCTCGACGCCTGGGAGGCCGCGGTCCCGCCGACCAAGCCGTATACCGACCATCTGGTGATCAACATGTACGCCCTCGACGGCGCGCCGCGGATCACGCACATCTGGGGTTTTCCGAGCCTCGAGCAGCGGGCCGCATTGCGCCGCGAGGCGCAGGGAAGCGGGCATTGGCCACCGAAGGGCGGCCCCGACCAGATCGCCGAGGCCGTGTCGAGCATCGGGCTTCCGGAGACTTGGTCCCCGCTGACCTGAGGGTGGCCGTTCAGGTCGCGCGGGCGGAAAAGTCGATGCGCGGGTCGATCCAGACGTAGATCAGGTCCGAGAGCAGGTTCACCGCCAGTCCCAGCAGCGAGAAGATGTACAGGGTGGCGAACACCACCGGGTAGTCGCGCCCGACGATCGCCCGGAACGAGAGTTCGCCGAGGCCGTCGAGCGAGAAGATCGTCTCGATCAGCAGCGAACCGGTGAAGAACGCCGAGATGAAGGCGCCGGGAAAGCCGGCGATGACGATCAGCATCGCGTTGCGGAAGACGTGGCCGTACAGGACGCTCCGCTCGGAGAGGCCCTTCATCCGGGCAGTGAGCACGTACTGCTTGCGGATCTCGTCGAGGAACGAGTTCTTGGTGAGCAGGGTCGAGGTCGCGAAGGCGCCGATCACCAGGGCGGTGAGCGGCAGCACCATGTGCCAGGCGTAGTCGGTGATCTTCTGCCAGGTGGAAAACGTCTCCCAGCCCTCGCTGGTCAGCCCGCGCAGGGGGAACCACTGGAAGAACGAGCCGCCGGAGAACAGGATGATCAGCATCAGGCCGAACATGAACCCGGGAACCGAGTAGCCGACGATGACGACGAAGGAGGTCCAGCGGTCGAAGCGCGCCCCGTCCGACACCGCCTTGCGGATGCCGAGTGGGATCGAGATCGCGTAGGACAGGAGCGTCATCCACAGCCCGAGCGAGATCGAGACCGGCAGCCGCTCCTTGACGAGGTCGATCACCGTCACGTCGCGGAAGTAGCTGCGGCCGAAATCGAAGCGGACGTAGTCCCAGAGCATCTTGGCGAAGCGCTCCGGCGCCGGCTTGTCGAAGCCGAACTGCTTCTCGAGTTTCGCGATGAAGTCGGGGCTCAACCCCTGCGCGCCGCGATAGCGCGAACTCGCCTCGCCGCCCGAGGCCGGCCGGCTCGCGCCGCCGAGGTCGCCGGTGCCGCCCGTGACCCGCGAGAGCGTGCCGTCGCCCTGCCCCTGCATCTGCGCGAGCACCCGCTCCACCGGCCCGCCGGGAGCGAACTGCACGATGGTGAAGGTGATCAGCATGATCCCGAACAGGGTCGGGATCATCAGGCCGATGCGGCGCAGGATGTAGCCGATCAAAAGTCGATCCTCTCATGTCGCCGCGCCCGCGGCGAAGCGCGGTCGCGCTTGCCCCGGCGCCGTCCTCCGAAAGCGCCGCGGCTCAGTTCCGGCCGATGCGCCGGGCCCGGTCGGAGTCGAACCACCAGATGGCCGGCGCTCCGAGGTCGTATTTCGGGCCTTCCGCCGGATGGCCGTAGATGTCCCAGAGCGCGAGCCGGTGCGTGCCGGCATACCACATCGGCACCCAGTAGCGCCCGGCGCGCAGGACTCGATCGAGCGCCCGGCAGGCGGCGTTCAGGGCGTCGCGGGACTTGGCGTCGGCGATGGCGGTGAGCAGCGTGTCGATCGCAGGATTTGCGATGCCCGACAGGTTATTCGAGCCCGGTGTGCCGGCCGAGCGCGAGCCGTAGGTCTCGCGCAGCTCCGCGCCCGGCGTGACGCCGCTGGCGTAGCGCCGCGAGGTCACGTCGAAGTCGAAGTCCTTGAGCCGGGACTGATATTGCGACGCGTCGACGGTACGGATCGTCGCCTTGATCCCGAGCAGGCCGAGGTTTCGGATGAAGGGATGGGTGTGCGGCTCCAGCGCCGGGCTCGAATCGAGGAACTCGATGTCGAACGGCTTGCCACTGGCGAGCATGAGCAGGCCGCCGTCGCGACGGCAGCCGGCCTCGCGCAGCAGAGCGTCGGCGCGCTTGAGAAGCGCGCGGTCCTGCCCCGACCCGTCCGAGACCGGCGGCGTCCAGGGCTCGCCGAACACCTCCGCCGGCAGGTCCTTGCGCAGAGGTTCGAGCAGCAGCAGTTCCTCGGGCGAGGGCGTGCCAGTGGCCTTCAGGACGGAGTTCTCGAAGAACGAGGCCGTGCGGGTGTAGGCGCCGAACATGATGTTCTTATTCGTCCACGCGAAGTCGAAGCACAGGCCGATCGCCTCGCGCGCCCGTGGATCGCGGAAGGCCTCGCGCCGGATGTTGATCCACCAGCCCTGCGTGCCCGAGGGCCGGGAATCCGGCACGGTCGTGCGCACCACCCGCCCCTCGGTCACGGCCGGGAAGTCGTATCCGGTCGCCCAGACGCGGGCGGTGAACTCCTCGCGAAAGGTGAAGGCGCCGCCCTTGAACGCCTCGAAGGCGACGTTGCGGTCGCGGAAATACTCGTAGCGGATCGTGTCGAAGTTGTTCTGCCCGACCATGACGGCCAGGTCGGCGGCCCAGTAGTCGCGCACCCGCTCGAACTCGATCGAACGTCCGACATCGACGCGGCCGACCTGGTACGGGCCGGATCCGAGCGGCGGCTCCAGGCTCGAGGCCGCGAAGTCGCGCCCTGCATAGTAGGCTGCGGAGAAGATCGGCAGCTGCGCGACCGTCAGCGGCAGGTCGCGGGCGCGGCCGGCGGCGAAGGCGACGACCAGGGTCTCGTCGTTCACGGCGCGCGCGTCCGTCATGTCGCGGATCACCTCGGAGATCTCCGGGTGGCCCTTCTCCCGCAGGAGCTTAAGACTGAACGCGACGTCCTTCGCCGTCAGCTTGGAACCGTCGTGAAAGCGCGCCTGCGGCCGCAGCGTGAAGGTGTAGGTCGATCCATCCTCGGACACCGCCACGGATCGCGCGACGAGGCCGTAGAGCGCGTCCGGCTCGTCGAGCGCCCGCACCATCAGGCTGTCGAAGGTGAGGTTCATGCCGGCCGCCCCCTCCCCCTGCAGAACGTAGGCGTTGAGGGTGTTGAAGGTGTCGGGCGCCTGATTGCCGAAGGTCTGGCTCAACTGTGACGAGAAGCGCCCGCCGCGCGGTGCCATCGGGTTCACGTAGTCGAAGCGCTTGAAATCCCTGGGATACTTCAGCTCGCCGAAGCTCGACATCCCGTGCGCCGCCTGGATCTCCGCGACGGCGCCGCGCGGCAGCGCCGCAGCGACGCCGAGCGCGCCCGCGCCTAGGACCAGAGTGCGGCGCGAGGCCCCGCTCAACGTGGCGCCCCTGTCTTGGCCGCGGCGGCCGCGTCGTACCACCACGTCGTCGGGAAGCCGGAGGAACCGTAGAGCGGCAGGGTCGCCGGGTGGGCGAACCGGTTCCAGCGCAGCGTCCGCGAGACGTTCGAGGCCCATTGCGGCACGACGAAATCGTGGGCGAGCAGCACCCGGTCGAGGGCATGGGTCGCCGCGAGCACGCCGGGCCGGTCCTTCGCGAAGATCACTTTCTCGATCAGCGCGTCGATGGCCGGATCCTTGATGCCGATCAGGTTGCGCGAGCCTGGCTTGTCGGCCGAGGCCGAGCCCCAGAACTCGCGCTGCTCGTTGCCGGGCGAGAGCGATTCCGCCCAGGACCCGGTAGTGACGTCGAAGTCGAAGTTGCGCAGGCGGTTCTGGTACTGCGCCTGGTCGATCACCCGCAGCGTCGTGCCGATGCCGATGAGCTTCAGCTGCGCCGAGAACGGCAGGATCACGCGCTCGAAGGTGTTCTGGAACTCCAGGAACTCGACGGTCAGCGGCTCGCCCGAGGCCTTGTTCACCATCCGCCCGTCGCGCTGCTCGTAGCCGGCCTCGCGCAGCAGGCGCACGGCCTCGCGCAGGTTGGCGCGCACGGCCTCCGGCGTGTCGCTTACCGGGTTCCTGTAGGGCGTGGTGAACACGCCGGGCGGCACCTTGTCCTTGACCGTCTCCAGCAGCACCTTCTCCTCGCCCTCGGGCAGGCCGGAGGATGCCAGCTCCGAGCCGTAGAAGTACGAGTCGATGCGCTTGTACAGCCCGTAGAACAGCGCCCGATTCATCTCCTCGAAGTTCATCGCGAGGTTGAAGGCGCGCCGCACCCGCGGGTCCTTGAACTTGTCCTTGCGCGTGTTGAAGATGAACGCCTGCATGTTGCCATTGCCGCGATCGGGGAAGGCCTCCTTGATCAGGCGCCCGTCCTTCACCGCGGGGAAGTCGTCGTAGGCGGTTGCCCAGTTGCGGGCGATGTTCTCGGCGCGGAAATCGTAGAGGTCGCCCTTCAGCGCCTCGACCAGCACGGTGCCGTCGCGAAAGTACTCGTAGCGCTGGGTGCCGAAGTTGTTGCGCCCGGCATTCACCGCCAGGTCCTTGCCCCAGTAATCGGCGACGCGGGTGTAGGTCGCCGAGCGGCCGGGATCGAACCTGTCCAGCTTGTACGGGCCGGAGCCCAGCGGCGGCTCCAAGGTCGTCTCGGTGACGTTGCGCTGGCGCCCCTGCGCGTCCTTGGCCGTCCACCAGTGCTTCGGCAGGACCCGAAGCTGTCCGATCACCTGCGGCAGCTCTCGGTTGCCGGTCTCGGTGAAGGTGAAGGTCACCTCGCGCGGGCCCGTCGCCTCGGCCCTCGCCACGGTCTGGTAATAGGCTGCGTAGAACGGGCTGTTCGCCTTGAAGGTCTCGAACGACCAGACCACGTCCTCGGGCGTGATCGCGACGCCGTCGTGCCACTTGGCGTTCTCGCGCAGGCGATAGGTCACCGAGCCGAGATCGGGCGCGATGCGCAAGCGCTCCGCCAGCAGCCCGTAGGAGGTGAACGGCTCGTCGAGAGACTCGGTGGTGAGCGTGTCGTAGAGCAGCGCGATCCCGCTCTCGAGGTCGCCCTTCAGGCCGGAGACCACGAGGTTGAAGTTGTCGAACCCGCCCTGCGCGCCGAGGCGCACGAGGCCGCCCTTGGGCGCGGCCGGGTCGGCATAATCGAAATGCTTGAAGTCCGGGCCGTATTTCGGCTCCCCCATCAGCGTCACCGCGTGGACCCAGCCGGCGCCCGCCGCCGGCGGTGCCGGCTCGGTCTGTGCCGTCGCGGGGCCTGCGAGTCCGGCGAGCAGGAGAGCGCCTGCGAGAAGTCGTCCGATCACGGGATGCGCTGTCACGAGGGGGCGGTCTCCGGTTCGTCGGCCATGACCCCGCGCGGGGCCGCAGCCGTCTGCTTAGGACGGACCGCCCCGCCACGCCAACCCGGCGCGTCCGCGCACGCTCTCGTCCCCCCGTCGAAAACTTTGCGCCCCGCTGCGCGTTGGAGCGGCTCGAGGACAGGAACAGCCATGCAAACGATCCGGCACGACGTGATCCCGGTGAACGGACTCGATCTGCACGTCGCGCAGGCGGGCAGCGGGCCACCGCTGCTGCTGCTCCACGGCTGGCCGGAATTCTGGCTGACCTGGGAGCCGGTGATGGCGCGGCTCGCCGACCGGTTCACCTGCATTGCGCCGGACCTGCGCGGCTTCGGCCTGACGGGCAAGCCCGATATCGGCCCGAACGACACGGTCGGCGTCAAGGTCCACGTCCAGGACATGCTCGGCCTCTTCGACGCCCTCGGTCTCGACCGCGTCGGCGTGGTCTCGCATGATGTCGGCGCCTACGTCGCGCAGGGGCTCGGGCACATGGCGCCGGAGCGGCTGGACGGGTTGTTCTTCTTCGATTGCCCCTATGGCGGCATCGGCCCGCGGCTCGGCCGGCCCGAAAACCTGCGTGAGATCTGGTACCAATCCTTCCACCTGATGCCGTATGCGGCCGACCTCGTCGGATCGTCGCGCGAGGCGTGCCGGACTTATATCGGCGGCATCCTGCGGCACTGGTCCGGCCCGAACCCGCACGCCTTCGACGACGTGCTCGAGGATTTCGTCGACAACTTCCTCAGGCCCGGCAACCTGCAGGGCGGGTTCGACTGGTATCTCAGCCAGAACGAAGGCCGGATCGCGATGATCCGCGGGGAGGCGCCCGCCCCGAAACCGATCTCCGTTCCGACCTGCATCCGCTGGGGCGATTCCTCGCCGCTCTTCCCCTACGCCTGGACCGACCGCCTGCCGGACTACTTTTCAAACCTCGACCTCGCGCCGTTCCCCGGCGCAGCGCACTTCCCGCATCGCGAGAAGCCGGACGCGGCGGCGGATGCGATCGCGCGGTTCTTCAACGAGCTGCGCGGCTGATCGGCCGGCCGCGCGATCGTCACCGAACACCGTTGCCCGACAGTGCCGGATCGTGCGTTCACGGCGCCGCGTGCGCCGTTTTTGCGAACGGGAGAGTGCACCCGCCTTCCCTTCGAAGGCGGAGGTTCGGACATCGCGGCGAGGGCGCGGTCGGCGCCTATGCCGCCCGCCCGCGCCGGCCCTCCACCAGCCACATCGCCAGGACGGCGGCAGCGAGCAACGCCAACGCCACGAGCCCGAGCGCAAGCGGGTAGACCTCGACGCCGCGGATGACCGCGCTGTCGCTCGGGCGGAAGCCGATCCAGTCGGCGCCCGAGAGGCGGCCGCCGCGCACATTCTGCAGGCGGGGCACCTGCACGGCGCCGGACGCGTCCGCCACCCGGCGGATCGAGCCGCCGGAGGCGTCGGCCACAGGCTTCAGGCGTTCGGTGTCGCTGAAGACGTCGGCGAGCTCGCGCGGGTTCGGCGGGCCGACGCTGACGAAGGCTGCCAGCGTGCCCGAGCGCAGCGTGTGCAGACCGAGTTCGGTCGCTTCGAAGGTCGCGCCGAACAGGCCCGGCTCGGAAGGCTTCAGCGTCAGCGTGCTCGCCTTGCCGGTCGGGCTCGTGACGGTGACCGGGTCGGTGGTCTCCGCCATGGTCTGGCGCTCGACGCGGACCTCGCGGCCGTGGCCGGTCATCTGCGCGCGCAGCGCCTCCTCCTCCAGCGCCGGCTCCTTCATGAGCCAGTGCGCGAGGCGGCGGAGCAGGTCGAGATAGGGGCCGCCGTCCTGGTAGCCGCGCGCCCAGAGCCAAGTGTGGTCGGACAGCATCAGGGCGACGCGGCCCTTCTCCTCGCGGGAAAGCGCGAGCAGCGGCAGGTTGTCGGCGCCCGACAGCAGCGGCTGGTTGCCGGCGCGCGTCTGCGCCGCGACGATGCGCAGCCAGTCGCCCCAGGCCGGCGGCGTCGCGTCGCCCCCGGGCAGCGCCCGCGTCACCGGATGGCGGGTGCCGGTGGCCGTCG
>CAZZZJ010000023.1:6560-17030 GCA_964658355.1 Beijerinckiaceae bacterium | reverse complement strand
GCGAGCCGGGCCTGAAACTGCGGCGCCTTCGCAGCGACGCCCTCGACGATGCGCTCGCGCTTGTAGATCTCGATGGTCTTCAGGGCGACGGCGCAGGCGACCGGATGTCCGGAATAGGTGGTGCCGTGCCCGAACGTGCCGATCTTCCGGCTCTGCTCGCGCATCGCCTCGTAGAGCGGCTCGTCGACCGAGACGCCGCCGAGCGGGACGTAGCCCGAGGTGAGCGCCTTGGCGAAGGACAGGGTGTCGGGGCGCAGGCCCAAAGCCTCGCTGCCGAACCAGGTGCCGAGGCGGCCGAAGCCGCAGATCACCTCGTCGGCGATGAAGCGCACGTCGTAGCGGGCCAGCACCGCCTGGATCGCCGCGAAGTAGCCCTCCGGCGGGACGATGGCGCCGCCCGCGCCCATCACCGGCTCGGCGACGAAGGCGGCCACCGTCTCCGGTCCCTCGCGCAGGATCGTCGCTTCGAGTTCGTCGGCCAGCCGCTGCGAGAACGCCGGCTCGCTCTCTCCCGGTTCGGCGAAGCGGTAGAAATGCGGGCATCCGACATGGAGAAAGCCCGGCAGCGGCAGGTCCCAGTCGGTGTGGTTGGCAGGCAGCCCGGTCATCGAGGCGGTGGCGATGGTGACGCCGTGATAGCCGCGCTGCCGCCCGATGATCTTCTTCTTCTTCGGCCGGCCGAGAGCGTTGTTGTAGTACCACGCGAGCTTGACCTGGGTGTCGTTGGCTTCGGAGCCGGAGGAGGTGAAGAAGATCTTCGAGGTCGGGACCGGCATCAGTTCCTTCAGCACTTCGGCCAGTTCGATCGCCGGGTCGTGACTGCGTCCGGAAAAAAGGTGGGTGAAGGGGAGCTTCGCCATCTGCTCGCGGGCGGCCTCCACGAGTTCGCCGTTCGAGTAGCCGAGCGCCGTGCACCACAGCCCGGCCATGCCCTCGATGTAGGGCCGTCCCTCGGTATCGTAGACGTGGACGCCTTCGCCGCGCTCCAGCACCAGCGGACCGTTCGCGCGGTGCGCGTCGAGGTTGGTGTAGGGGTGAATCAGGGTTTCGACGTCGCGGACGGCGAGGTTCGAGAGCATGCGGGCGATCCGATCCTGTGGCGCGTTGGGCCGCCACACTACCGACCCGATGCGGGCTCAGGTACCCCGACAAGATCGCGCGGCCTCGGCCGGGCGCCCGTTCGTCACCGAAATCCGCGCCGCGATGCTCGATCCCGCCACCATCGTCGCCACGCCGGCCCCGGGCCGGGCCTGCGGCGCCTGCACGCTCTGCTGCAAGGTCTACGACGTGCCCGCCGTCGAAAGCCTGGCCGGGCAATGGTGCCGCCATACCAAGGCGGGGCAGGGCTGCGCGATCCACGCGACCCGCCCCGACCATTGCCGCGCCTTCCACTGCCTCTGGATGACGGACGCCTGGCTCGGCCCCGAGTGGAAGCCCGACCGCGCCAAGATGGTGCTGAGCCTCGATCCGGTGAGCCGCAACATGAACGTGCAGGTCGATCCTGGCCAGCCGAAGGCCTGGACGCGCCAGCCGTATTACGGACAGCTGAAATCCTGGGCGGCGGCCTCGCTTCCGCTGAAGCGCCATGTGCTCGTCCACCTCAACAAGGCGACGACGGTGGTGCTGCCCGATCGCGACGTGGCGCTCGGGCCCCTCATGCCCGACGACCGCATCGTGATGCGCGAGACCCGGACCCCGCGAGGGCCGCGCTTCGACGTCGAGGTCGTCCGCGCCGCCCGGACACCTGACACCCACGCCTGAACGTCCGAGATGGGTGGTTTTCTACCGGTCTGCTTCGGGGCAGCAATTCATGGATGCGGCGTCGTATCCGTCCCCGCTTCCGACCTCCCCGCGACGCCTGAAAGCGCTGTCCGCCGGTAACTCGAGTGGCCCAATTGCTCGGGTCCGTTCGGAGGCGGACAGGCATTTTCGATGCGCACGCTATGAATCGTCTTCACCTGGAAAGCGACCGCGCTCGCGTTGCCAAACCCTCATCATATCGCGCAGCCGCTCCTCCTCGAGCGTCACCGGCCGGGCAAACAAATGCGTCCAGATTGCCATGCAGCTCATACCGACGAAAAGGAGTCCGGCGAACAGGCCCAACCAATTCCCATCCCCAGATGCCCGAGGTGCATCCATCGTATAGAGGCGCCGTCCGCAGACGAACGCAACACCTCCGCCCAGCGGAAGCGCGATGCCACTCCATACGAGCCATTGGCGGGGAAGGAATCGGGCGGTGAAGAGTGGCATCTGCCACGGTCTCCGTTGGCGTTCGCGTTGCAGAATAACAGCGTTAAACTTGCACAGATCGATGATGGAAGAGCTGAACATCAGCGAGCCGAGGACGAACCTACGTCAGTGAACCATCCTGAGCCGAGGCTGCCGGACGGCGGGCAGACGATTGCTTTGGAGACGGACTGACAGCGGCCTGGGCGGCAGGGTTGGGTCAGTTCCCGGCCGTCGACGTTCAGGAACCTGTCCCGCCACGGCCTGCCGTCGATCTCGGCCAAGCGCTGCGCCGCCCGCGCTTGGGGTGTCCTGCATCCGCACGCTGGACGGTTGCAGCGACGCATTGTAGGCGTCCGCGGCGGAGGCAGGATGGCCGCACCAGACGAGGTTGGCCTTTTGAATGAGCATCGAGGCACCTCACCGCTGACGGTCTATCTCGACGTGGACGGCGTTGTGACGACGGTCGGCTATCAACAGCAGGCCGGCAAGGACAAGCTCAACCCGGCCCAGGTCGCCATCGTCGCCGGCTTGGTGAGGGAGTTCGACGCTAAGGTGGTCGTCTCTTCGACCTGGCGCGTGGACGATTGCCGTCCGACCCTCGTCGATGCCGGCCTTCCCGAGACCTGTTTTCACCCCGACTGGCACACCGCCATCCTGCCGACGAGCCGAGATTCCGCGACGGGCGGCATGCTCTCCGCGGAACGCGCCGGGCGCGGCGACGAGATCGCCGAGCACGCGACCCGGAACCGCATCACGGACTACCTCGTCCTCGACGATGTCGAGGTTGGCCCCCTCCACCTGGGTCGACACGTCCGGCCGCTCGCGGAAGTCGGTCTGCGCGAAGGGGACCGGGTCCTGGCCCGGAGGCTCTTGACCGGGATGGTCGACGCCCGCCGGAGGATGGATCGGACTGGTTCGCGTCCCACAACCACCGATTTACGCTTCCGAAGGGATTGAACTTTCCGCAGGCTCGGGTCATTCCATGACAGCGGCGTGACACGCGCGTCACGCTGCCCCCCGACATCGACACGGTCATCTCGACCTTCGCCGGACCCGCCCGTCCGGTCCGTCCTCGACGCCGCACGTGTCGGCTGCTGGGAACGCGTCGCGTCGGATCGTCGGTCGGCAGGAAGGAGTGGCTGCGATGTTCAGGTTCGGAATTCAGGACAGGACGTCCGGTCCCTCGCTTGCCGCCCTGGGCATCGTCGAACGGTCGGCAGCGAGCGCTCATGCTGCACTCGTCGCAACCGGATGGAGGGAGATCGGTTTCGGGTACCATGGCACCGTCCATGCGCATCCCGACCATCCAGAGGTCGTGGTGCGCTTTGCACGCAAGGCCGACGGGTTCGGCGATTATGCGGCCCTGCTTCGCAAGGGGTTCACGGGCTCCGACGGACCGCACGCCCCGCGTGTCCACGACATGCATGTCAGCCGCTGCGGCGCACTGATGACCGTGGGCTCGCGGCTGACCGATCCCGCGCGCGACGTCTGGTGGCTGGCCTTCGCCCACGCCGTCATCGCGGACCATCCGGGCGTCGCGATGGATGACGGCGTGCGCGACCGGTTCAAGGCGGAATGGCCGGCGCACGAACCCCGGGTCGATCATTCGAGCTTCGACGGCATCCGCGAGGCGTTCAGGGCTGCGTGGCCCGGATACGAGGCCTATGTCGCCGCGTTGCGGGCGGTGTCGCCGCAAGGGCTCGACCCCAATGTCGGCAACGTTCTCGTCGGCGGCGACGGCACTCCGGTGGTGAACGATCCCCTGTGCGACGACGGGTACGGCCTATGGCGCTCGCCTCTCTCGCGGATTCTGGCTCGCTGCGCGGATCTCTCGCGCCGGCTGATCGGTGACGCGATCGGCAGGGCACCCGCCCCCGCCTAATCGCGGGGTGCCCGCAGAGGTCGGCGAAGCCTCGTCGGACCGATGGCGAGAACACCATCGATGGGTCCATCGTACGAGACCTGCTTACGAAAGGGCTCCTCGACACGCCGTTACCAACTGTCCGCTCCGGCGATGAACCCGACTTCGTCGCCGCGACGCGGTCGGGTCGGAGGCGGATGATCCTGAACGTCCGTCGCCGACCACGAAGCCTCGGCAGCTTGGCGCATCGTCGATGGACCAAGCGGCCATCCCAGGTGCTTTCGGGGGGCCCGCCGATCGGCCCCTTAACCCCTCCGCAACCATACCGCGCGATAAATTCGCCACCGCCATCCTCGCACCGGAACCTGCCGGGAGGATCGTCGGGCGTGGCATTTCGAGTACGGGTCGGTCGGGCGTGGGCGCGAGACGAGGACGACGCGGACGGGGCCTGATCGGGCTCGGCACCGCCTTCACACCCTGGATGGCCGGCCTCGGGCTGCTGGTCTCCTTCACGGCCAGCGCGGGCACGGAGACCAGCTTCGGGTCGAGCCGGCTGACCGAGAGCGATGCCCGCATGGTCCCGGCGCTCCCCGCCGGCACGGTGCTGATCGGCGCGAGCCTGCGCCGCGACGAAACCGGCGCGCTGCTCGCCATCGAGCGCGCGGATTCCGTCCGTACCCGCCGCCGCGTCGGCGACGCGCCGCTGCAATCCGACCTCAAGGCCGGGGCGCGCGTATTCCCGATCGTGCAGCGCGACGGCAAGGGCGATCCGACACGTGCGCCCGGCCCGAGCTTCGAGCGCACCGCGACGGCGCTGCGCGAGGCCGGCGCCTCGCTGCTCTTCGCCAACCTCACCGGAAACGTCACCGGCCTGCTGACGCCGGGTACCGCCACCTGGAACCCCGACCTCGAACCCGAAGCCGGCTTCGTGCCGGTGCCCGACCTCGGCCTCGGGCGCGCCGACAACGCCTCGACCAGCGACGACGATGCGACCGCCGAGGCGGAGGAGGAGCGCCGCGTCGACGGCTCGACGCCTCCGGTACCCCGCGCGGTGGCGCTGTCCTCGACCACGCCGGCCCCGGCCGACGCGACGCCGGTGGAGGTCGCCTCGGCAAGCCTCGTGCTGCCGGGCTTCACGCTCCGCACCGACACGCCGGCGACGCCCACGGTGCCCGAGGACGCGCGCCACCGCTACGCCGACCTGATCGGGCCGGACGCCATGGACAAGGAGCAGCGTTGCCTCGCGGAAGCCGTCTACTTCGAATCCCGCAGCGAGCCCGAAGCCGGCCAGGCGGCGGTGGCGCAGGTGGTGCTCAATCGGGTCAAGAGCGGGCTCTATCCGTCGAACGTCTGCGGCGTCGTCTACCAGAACCGGCACCGGTACATGGGCTGCCAGTTCTCCTTCGCCTGCGAGGGCAAGGCCCTGCGCATCACCGATTCCGGCTCCTGGGCCACCGCCACCCGCATCGCGCAATCGGTGATCGAGGGCCGCACCTACCTCGCCGAGGTCGGCGACGCGACGCACTACCATGCCGACTACGTGAAGCCCGGCTGGTCGCGGCGCCTGCGCAAGATGGACGTCATCGGCCGGCACATCTTCTACGAGCTGAAGCCCGGGCAGACGTGATGGTAAACATCACCTGCATTCATCCCTCGGATTTGCGGGTTATTTACTTAGGTACAAGGTAACTACGTAGCCGAGACCAAGGGTTAATTTTACCCTACTTTGCGATAGCGCTTGCTTGTACAGCAACCTGACGGCCTCTTGAGAGTCGAGATGTGCGCGACGTTCGCGTCATCCTGTTCGTCTCAGCGTATCAGAGGAAGCCGTCATGACCGCGCCGGTCGCCCGAAACACCCTGTTCTTCGCCGCCTTCGCCGGTGCCGTCCTCGTCGCAGGCCCCGCCTCGGCCGGCGGCTGCTACGGCTCCGAATGCTACCGCCACGTCTCGACCCCGCCGGTGTTCGACACCGTGCAGGAGAACGTGCTGGTGCGGCCGCCCCGCACCGTCTACCGCACCACGCCGCCGGTCTACGACACCGTGTCGGAGCGGGTGATGGTCTCGCCCGGCGGGCGCTTCTGGCAGACCCGCCGCGGTCCCTACGGCGAGCTGATCGGCTGCTGGGTCAACACCCCGCCGCAATACACGGTGCAGCACCGCCGCGTGCTGGTGCAGCCGGCCCAGTCGATCCCGGAGACCATCCCGCCCGAATACGCCAGCGTCAGCCGGCGCGTCCTCGTCGCCCCCGCCCGCTCGGGCTGGGTACCGGTCGGCGGCGGTTACGGAGGCGGATACCAGGGCGTCGGCTACGGCGGCCCGCATATCGGCTCGATCCCGGACGCGCTCGGCATCGCCGGGGCGAGCTCGGCCGATATCGGCGTCGGCCTCGGCTTCTCGTCGGGCAGCGTCTACGACGGCTACTGAGCGTTGCGACCCGCCGGGGCACGACCCTGCGGCGGGTTGATTTCGTCCGCGCCGCGCCACAGGTCCCTCCGACGCATCAAGGGAGGCGAGCATGGCGCGGTTCAAGGCCTGGGTGATCGAGAAGGGCGAGGCCGGCCAGAGCCTTTCCTTCACGGATTTCGACGAGGCCGACCTGATGGACGGCGACGTCACCGTGCGCGTCACCCATTCGTGCCTGAACTACAAGGACGGTCTGGCGATGACCGGCGCGTCGCCGGTGGTGCGCCGTTTCCCGATGATCCCCGGCATCGATTTCTCGGGCGTCGTCGAATCGTCCGATCATCCCGAGTACAAGCCCGGCGACGCCGTGGTCCTCACCGGCTGGGGCGTCGGCGAGACGCATCTCGGCGCCTATGCCGAGAAGGCGCGGGTCAAGGGCGACTGGCTGGTGCCGCTGCCGGCCGGCCTTTCGCCGGAGCAGGCGATGGCGATCGGGACCGCAGGCTACACGGCGATGCTGTGCCTGATCGCGCTCGACGCCCACGGCCTGTCGCCGAAGGACGGGCCGGCCCTGGTCACCGGCGCGTCGGGCGGCGTCGGCTCTGTCGCGGTCGCCCTACTGGCACGGGCGGGCTGGCATGTGATGGCCTCGACCGGACGGCCCGACGAAGCGGATTACCTCAAGTCCCTCGGCGCCGCCGAGATCGTCGATCGCGACGAACTCTCCAAGCCCGGCAGGCCGCTCGGCAAGGAGCGCTGGGCGGCCGCCGTCGACGCCGTGGGCTCGACGACCCTGGCCAACGTGTTGGCCCAGACCAAGGCCGATGGCGCTGTGGCGGCCTGCGGCCTGGCACAGGGCATGGACCTGCCGACCTCGGTCGCGCCGTTCATCCTGCGCGGGGTCTCGCTCCTCGGCATCAACAGCGTGACCACGCCGCAGGCGAAGCGCCGCGCGGCCTGGGCGCGGCTGGCCGCCGAGCTCGACCTCGACAAGCTCGCGGCGATGACCAGCCGCGTCGGCCTGTCGGAGGTGGGCGCCCTCAGTGCCGACATCCTGTCGGGCAAGGTCCGCGGGCGCACGGTGGTCGAGATCGGCTGAATCCGCCGAACCTTTGCGGTCGATCGGCTCGGGAACGGAACCGCGACGCAAGCTGCGGCATTTCAGGTTTCATGAGCATAGCATTCGTTCGCGAGAAGGAGGGCGGGGAAGCCTTCGAGGACCTCCCCGACCGCCCGATCTCCCCCCACACCAACTTCGTCACCCCCGCAGGGCTCGAACAGATCGAGCGCGAGGTCGCGCGCCTGCAGGCCGAGCAGGCCAAGCTTTCGCCGGACGACAAGGCCGACACGGCCCGCGTGACGCGCGACCTGCGCTACTGGAACACGCGTCACGGCACGGCCCAGCTCGTCGAGAGCGTGGAGGGCGACACCGTGCATTTCGGCTCGACGGTGACGGTGCGGCGCGAGGACGAGACGAGCCAGACGTTCCACATCGTCGGCGAGGACGAGGCCGATCCGGCAAAGGGCTCGATCGCCTATGTCGCCCCGCTCGCCCAAGCGATCACCGGCAAGAGCGTCGGCGACGTGGTCGAGGTGAACGGGCAGGACGTGGAGATCACGGCGATCAAGGCCGGCTGAGCGTCGCCGCAGGGGTCTCCAGGATCTGCGGGGCCAAGTCCGGGACCCCACGCCCCTCCAGCACCGGCCGAAGCGCCACGATGGCGTCGCCGACGTGATCCATGAAGGCGCGGACGCGTACCGAGTGGCGCAGGTCCGGATGCGTCAGCAGCCAGAGGCTGTCGGCGAAATCGGGGTCCGGCTTTCGCAAGCGGCGAAGATCCGGTGCCGCGTCGGCACTCTGGCACGGCAGCAGCGCGATCCCGATCCCGGCCGACACCGCCTCGCGAAGGCCCGAGACCGTGTTGAGCCGGAGCACGATGCGGGCAGGATCGCCATGTTGGGCGATGAAGCGCACGAAACGCCCGTCGCCCACCGATTCGGTCAGCGTCACCCAATCCGACAGGCGCAGGTCCGGATCCGTCCGCGGCATCCGTTCGCCCGGGCCGATGCTTCTCCCATAGACCGCCCAGGCGATGGTCGACAGGCGACGTCCGAACAGGTTCTGCGGAGGGGCGTTGCTCGCCCGGATCGCCACGTCGGCATCCCGGCGCGACAGGTTCAGGGCATCGTCGGACACCACCACGTCCAGGCGGATGCCCGGGCAGCGTTCTCGGAAGCCCGCGAAGATCGGCATCAGCAGGTCCGTGACGAGGCTCGACGGCGCGGTGACCCGGAGAAGGCCCGTCGGCTCGGTGGCGCGTCCGGCGATGTCGCGCGCAAACTGCGCGGCGGTCTCGTCCATCCGGCGCGCCGCCTCGATCATCGCCGTCCCGGCCTGGGTCGCGGCGTAGCCCGTCCGCGAGCGTTCGAACAGGCGGGTCCCGAGGGATGCCTCGATCGCGGCGAGACGCCGGAACGCCGTGGAATGATTGATCCTGAGGCGCGCGGCAGCGGCGGTCAGGCCGCCATGGTCGGCGACGGCCTTGACCAGCCGAAAGTCGTCCCAGGGCGTCGTCATCCGTCGGCCTTGCATCCACGCAAGATCGCTCTTGCAGATCAGGGCATTTGCGCAAAGCCCGGTCGGTACGATCTTCGGCCCGGTACGAAGCGGCAGCCGTTCCCGGCACCGCAGCGCGACGGTTCGATCGGAGACTGACGATGACCAAGATCCTGGTGCTGTACTACTCGTCCTGGGGCCATGTGGAGCAGCTCGCCCATGCGGCCGCCGAGGGCGCGCGCGAGGCCGGCGCCGAGGTGCACGTGAAGCGCGTGCCCGAGCTGGTGCCCGAGGAGGTCGCCCGGCAGTCGCACTACAAGCTCGATCAGTCGGCGCCGATTGCCAGCCCCGACGAGCTGGCCGATTACGACGCGATCATCTTCGGCACGCCGACCCGCTACGGCAACATGGCCGCGCAGATGAAGCAGTTCATCGACCAGACCGGCGCCCTCTGGGCGAAGGGCGCGCTGGTCGGCAAGGTCGGTTCGGTGTTCACCTCGACGGCCACGCAGCATGGTGGGCAAGAGACCACGATCACCAGCTTCCACACCGTTCTCCTGCACCACGGCATGGTGATCGTCGGGCTTCCCTACGCGTTCCAGGGCATGTCGGATGTCGGAACGGTGTCGGGCGGCACGCCCTACGGCGCCAGCACCATCGCGGGCGGCGACGGGTCGCGCCAGCCGAGCATGGTCGAGCTCGACGGCGCGAAGTTCCAGGGCAAGCACGTGGCCGGGATCGCCGCAAAGCTCGCCGGCTGATCGCCGGAGACCGCCCGGGCGATCGGTCGCCCGGGCCTGTCGCGCAGGTCGTCGAGCAGCGCGCAAGAAAAAAGGCTCGGATTGCTCCGAGCCTGGAAGGAAAAAGGCCATTGGGGGCTGAACTGGCCTTCGTGGTGGGGAAACACGCCGGAGGCCGGCCGGTTCCACGCCGAAAGACAAAAATTTTCAGCGCGGTGCCGCGGCCCGTCCGAGGCGGTCCAGGATCGCCTCGCCGAGCCCGCGTGCCGGGATCGGCGACACCGCGATCGTCGCCGCACCCGACGCATCGAGGTCGCGGAGCGCGCCGAACAGGCGCGCGGCGGCTTCCGCGAGGTCGCCGCCCGGGCTGAGATTTTCGACCCGGCGCGCTCGCTCGATCCCGGCCGGGCGCGCCGATCCGAACAGCAGCAGCGCCTCTCCGGGCTCGATCGCGTCCGCATCGAGCCGCAGGCGCGCGCGCGGCGCGTAGTGCGAGGCGAGAAGGCCGGGGCCGACGGGCAGCGCCCCGTCGTCCTTTGCCTGCGCGTCCAGGGTCAGACCCAGCACCGCAACGATCGCTTCCCGGGTGATTCCACCGGGGCGGAGCAGCCGCGGCAATCCCCCGAGGCAGGCGATCACCGTCGACTCGATGCCGACCGGCGTGTCGCCGCCGTCGAG
>CAZZZJ010000023.1:0-6460 GCA_964658355.1 Beijerinckiaceae bacterium | reverse complement strand
TTGAAGCGCGGGCGCGCCTTCGCCGCGAAGATCCCGGCGACCGCCGCCGCATCGGTGGCATCGGCGCCGAGGCCGTAGACCGTCTCGGTCGGGAACGCGACGCAGGCGCCCGTCCGGATCAGCCGGCTCGCCTCGGCAATGCCTACGGCATCTCCCGCAAGACGCGCCGTCGGGCGCCCGGCGGGGATTGACGCGAGATCGTTCATATCTAAACTATCTCCAGCGGTGACGGCGACCCTCGTTCGGGCGTATGCCGTCTGCGGAGAGCGGGGGCCTAACGCGGCGCCGTGCCGACCGTCAAACGAGACGCCGAGGCACGGGGCAACCGCGCCGGGCGGGAGGAACAGCCGATGAGCTACCGCGCGCCCGTATCCCAGATGGTGTTCACCCTGCGCCACGTCGCCGGCCTCAACGGCTCCGGTGCCGTG
Source organism: Beijerinckiaceae bacterium (assembly GCA_964658355.1). Taxonomy (GTDB): domain Bacteria; phylum Pseudomonadota; class Alphaproteobacteria; order Rhizobiales; family Beijerinckiaceae; genus Methylobacterium. The sequence goes on along the minus strand of CAZZZJ010000023.1, from coordinate 6,032 downwards.
AGTGTGGACGACGCGGATGCGATCCTCACGGAAGCCGGCCGGCTCGCCGCCGACGTGCTCGCGCCGCTGAACCGCGTCGGTGACCGGCACGGCGCGTCGCTCTCGGACGGCGCGGTCACCACGGCGCCGGGCTTCGCGGCGGCCTACAGGACGTTCGTCGCGGGTGGCTGGAACGGGCTCACCGCCGATCCCGACCACGGAGGACAGGGCCTGCCGCAGGTGATCGACGCGGCCTGCACCGAGATGTGGAACGGCGCCAACCTCGCCTTCGGCCTGTGCCCGCTGCTCACCGCCGGCGGCATCGAGGCCCTGGCCGCCCATGGCTCGGACGCGCTGAAGGCGCGCTACCTCGCCAAGCTCGTATCGGGCGAATGGACCGCGACGATGAACCTGACCGAGCCGCAGGCCGGTTCCGACCTCGCGCTCCTGCGCACCCGCGCCGAACCCGCGGGCGACGGCAGCTACCGGATCGTCGGATCGAAGATCTACATCACCTACGGCGCGCACGACATGGCGGACAACATCGTCCACCTCGTGCTCGCCCGCCTCAAGGACGCGCCGGCGGGCACCCGCGGCATCTCGCTGTTCCTCGTCCCGAAGGTCCTGCCGGACGGGTCGGAGAACGACCTGCGCTGCTCGGGGCTGGAGCACAAGCTCGGCATCCACGCCTCGCCGACCTGCTCGATGGCCTTCGGCGATCACGGCGGAGCCACCGGCTGGCTGATCGGTGAGGCGAATCGCGGCCTCGCCTGCATGTTCACGATGATGAACAACGCCCGCCTCAACGTCGGGCTGCAGGGCGTGGGCGTCGCCGAAGCCGCGACGCAAGCCGCGCTGGCCTATGCCCGCGAGCGCCGGCAGGGCAGGGCGACCGGGTCCACGGAGACCAGCCCGATCGTCGCCCATCCCGACGTGCAGCGCATGCTGCTGACGATGAAGGCCTACACGGCGGCCGCGCGCGGCATCTGCTACCTCACGGCAGCCGCGCTCGATGCGTCCGAGGGTCCCGAGGGGCGGGCGGCGCTCGATCGCGCCTCGCTGCTGACGCCGGTGGCCAAGGCGTTCTCCACCGACATCGCCAACGAGGTCACCTCCCTCGGGGTGCAGGTGCATGGCGGCATGGGCTTCGTCGAGGAGACCGGCGCGGCCCAGCTGATGCGCGACGCGCGCATCCTCGGGATCTACGAGGGCACCAACGGCATCCAGGCGATCGACCTCACCGGCCGAAAGCTGCCGCTCAACGAGGGCGCGACGGCGCGGGCGCAGATCGCGTCGATGCGCCGGGTCGCGGACTCCCTGCTCAAGGCCGCCGACCCCGCCCTCGGCCACGCACCGGCGCGGCTGCGAGCCGGGATCGAGGCCCTCGACCGGGCGACGAGCCACCAGCTCGCGAGCCTCAGGTCCAACCGGCCGGACGCGGCGCTCGCGGGCGCGACGCCGTACCTGCGCCTGTTCGGGCTGGCGCAGGGCGCGGCCTGCCTCGCCTCCGAAGCGCTGGCCGCACGCGCCGCCCTGAAGGCCGGCGAGACGGACCCGGCCCATGCCGGCCGCATCGCGCTCGCGCGCTTCTTCACCGAGAATCTGCTGACGGCCGCCGAGGGTCTCGCGCAGGCGGTGATCGACGGCGGCGGCTTCCTGGACGACGTGGAGATCGCGCTGGCGGGATGACCGAAGCTCTCCCCTGTCATTCCGGAGCCGCGAAGCGCAGCCCGGATTCCAGACCCTCGGGTGGTGCCACGATCTGCTGTCTCGGCGGCTCTGGATCCCGAGCTCGCCTGCGGCGCCCCGGGATGACGGGGCTGGGGACGGAAACGGTGGTGCCGATCGGTCTCGCTCGGTGCGATGTGAATCAACGAGGGAGACGGACATGAGCGAGCACGTGGCGATCACCGACGGCGCGAACGGCGTGCGGTCGATCACCCTGAACCGGCCCGAGAAGAAGAATGCGCTCACCGGTGCGATGTACGACGCCATGCGCGAGGCGCTCGCTTCGGCCGACGCGTCGGACGCCGTCGGCGCCGTGGTGTTCGCCGGCCTTCCCGGCATCTTCTGCGCCGGCAACGACATCGCCGATTTCGTCTCGCGGGCGGAGAAGGCGTTCAGCGAGGCGCCCTCGCTCCGGTTCATCCGACAGCTCGCGCGCACCACGACGCCGATGGTGGCGGCGGTCGACGGGATCGCGGTCGGCATCGGCACGACGCTGACGCTGCATTGCGACCTCGTCTATGCCGGCCCGGCGGCGCGCTTCCGCATGCCCTTCGTCGAGCTCGGCCTCGTGCCGGAGGCGGCCTCGAGCTACCTGCTGCCGCGGCGGATCGGGCGCCTGAAGGCGACGGAACTGCTGCTCCTCTCCGAGATGTTCGGCGCGGACGCGGCGGAATCGCTCGGCCTCGTCAACGCGGTGATGCCCTCCGACATGCTGCTGGAGCACGCGCTCGCCCAGGCCGCGCGGCTCGCCGCCTTGCCGCAGGGAGCGCTGGCCGCGTCGCGAAAGCTGATCCGCGGGGATCAGGCCGCGGTCGAGGCGGCGCTCGATGCCGAGGCCGAGGCGTTCGACCGACAGTTGCGCACCGAGGAAGCGCAGGGCGCGTTCCGGGCGTTCCTGGCCCGGTCGAAGCCCGGCGCGAGGACGTGACGCCCGATCTCAGCCACAAGGTCTGCCTCGTGGCCGGCGCCTCGCGCGGGGTCGGGCGGGGCATCGCCCGGGCGCTCGGCGAGGCAGGCGCCACGGTGATCGTCACCGCCCGCTCCAGCGAGACCGGGCCGCGCACGGAGCAGCGCTCGGAATCGATCGAGGATACCAGCCGCGAGGTCGACGCGGCCGGCGGCGAGGGCCACCATTACCTCTGCGACCACACCAGCGAGCGCGCGGTGGACGAACTCGTCCACTGGAGCCTGCGCCGCTTCGGCCGCATCGACGTGGCGGTGTCGAGCGTCTGGGGCGGCAACGAGGGCTACGACGGCGAGCGCTACCCCGACGGGACCGGCTGGGGCACCCCGTTCTGGCGCCGCTCCGCCGAGGCATTCACCGAGTTCGCGCGCGTCGGACCTTATCCGGGACTGCTGCTCGCCCGCGCGGTGGCGCCGGCGATGGTCGCGGCGCGGTCGGGCCTGATCGCGCTAGTCTCCTTCGGCACCGAGGAAGGCTATCTCGGCGACGTCTACTACGACCTCGCCAAGGCGACGACGAATCGCCTCGCCTTCGCGTTCGGGGAGGAGCTGCGCCCGCACGGCGTGACCGCGCTCGCGCTCTCGCCGGGCTTCGTGCGGACCGAGCGCGTCTGCGACCTCGGGCAGGGCGACCTCGCCACCGAGAGCCCGCTCTATGCCGGCCGGGCGCTGGCGGCGCTCGCCGCGGACGCCGGGGTGATCGCCCGGACGGGACAGGTGATCCACGCCGGCGACATCGCGGCGGAATACGGCTTTTCGGATAGCGACGGCACGCAGCCGGCGCGGTTCCGGATCGCGCCGTGACCCGAAATCCATGACGCGCGCGGAGGATGCGATGACCGGTACCCTGGCCAAGAAGACCCTGTTCATCACCGGCGCCTCGCGCGGCATCGGTCTCGCCATCGGGCTGCGCGCGGCCCGCGACGGCGCCAACGTCGTGATCGCGGCCAAGACCGAGACACCGCATCCGAAGCTCGAGGGAACGATCCACACCGCGGCGGCCGCGATCGAGGCGGCGGGCGGACACGCTCTTCCGCTGGTCGTGGACGTGCGCGACGAAGACTCCGTGCGGCAGGCCTTCGAAAAAGCCGCGGACAGGTTCGGCGGCGTCGACATCGTGGTCAACAACGCCAGCGCGATCTCGCTGACCCCGACGCGGCAGACCGAGATGAAGCGCTTCGACCTGATGCATCAGATCAACACGCGCGGCACCTACATGGTCTCGAAATACGCCATCCCCTATCTGGCGAAGGCCGAGAACCCGCACATCCTGATGCTGTCGCCGCCGCTCGACATGGCGGAGAAGTGGTTCGCGCCGCACCTCGCCTACACCATGGCGAAGTTCGGGATGTCCCTGTGCGTGCTCGGCCTCGCGGGCGAGCTGCGCAAGGACGGCATCGCGGTCAACGCGCTGTGGCCGCGCACCACCATCGCGACGGCGGCGGTCAACAACCTGCTCGGCGGCGAGGCCCTGATGCGGGCGAGCCGCACGCCCGAGATCATCGCGGATGCGGCCCATACCCTGTTCGTGAAGCCGGCGCGGGACATCACCGGTCAGTTCCTGATCGACGACACGTTCCTGTCGCAGAACGGCGTCACGGATTTTTCGCAATACCGCGTCACCGCGGGCGTGCCGCTTGCGCCGGACTTCTTCGTGCCGGATGCAAGTGCGCCGCCGCCGCACGCGCTCGACTGAGCGCAACTCCGACGAACGCGCTCGATCGAGCGCGCCAGCCACGAACGCGCTCGACCGAGCGCCCATCCCCAGGTCCTCCCTTCGTGATCTTCATCCACCAGCCGGTCACCGGCACCGGCCAGATGCTGCTGGAGCGGCGCGCCCTCGAGCTCCAGGACGCGATCCCCGACGACACCGTCTGGCTCGACCTGATCAAGCCGACGCGGGAGGAGGACCTGAAGGTCGAGGCCTTCATGGGCATCCAGGTGCCGACGCGGGAGGAGATGAAGGACATCGAGCCGTCGGAGCTGCTCTACGTGGAGGACGGCGCCCGCTACATGACCGGGCGCGTGCTCTCCAAGGTGAGCGATTCGGAGGATCCGGGGCTCGCCGGCATCACCTTCATCCTGCAGGGGCGCAAGCTCGTGACGGTGCGCTACGAGGAGCCGCAGGCGTTCCGGATGTATACGCAGCGCGCCGGCCGGGCGACCGGCAGCGGTCCGACGGGGACGCCGTCGGGCGAGACCATCCTGGCGGGCCTGATCGAGGCGGTGATCGACCGCGCGGCGGACGTGCTCCAGCTCCAGGGCGAGCGCATCGACCGGCTCTCGGGCAAGATCTTCGAGGTGCAGGACGACCCCTCCGCCCGCAACACCGCGCTTCAGGACACGCTCCGGGCGCTCGGCCGGCACGGCGACCTGATCTCGAAGCAGCGCGAGAGCCTCGTCTCGATGGAGCGCATCCTGCTCTCGCTCTCGGCGACCTACCGCACCGCCAAGGCGCCGCGCGAGCTCCGCGAGGACGTGCGCTCGACGCTCCGCGACCTGCAGTCGCTCGAGGAGCATGCGACCTTCCTGTCCTCGAAGATCCAGTTCCTGCTCGACGCGACCCTGGGCCTGGTGAATCTCGAACAGAACAACATCATCAAGCTGTTCTCGGTGATGGCGGTGGTGTTCATGCCGCCGACGCTGATCGCCTCGATCTACGGGATGAACTTCAAGGCGATGCCGGAACTCGAATGGAGCTTCGGCTACCCGATGGCCGTCGTGATGATGGTGGTCGCCGCCGTGCTTCCCTACGTGTTCTTCCGCTGGAAGAAGTGGCTCTGAACGGCGAATCGGACGATCGCGCATGTGCGGACGCTTCTTCATCGCCCAGGCGCCCCAGGTCTTCGCCGAGTTCTTCGGCTACCCGGAACGACCGAACTTCCCGCCGCGCTACAATGTGGCGCCGACGCAACCCGTCCCGATCGTGTTCGCGGACGGCGGCACCCGGCATTTCCGGCTGGTGCGCTGGGGGTTCTGGCCGAGCTGGGTCAAGGAGCCCAAGACCTTTCCGCTGGTGATCAACGCACGCGCCGAGACCATCCTGGAAAAGCCGACCTTCCGCGGCGCGGTCCGCCACCGACGCTGCATCTTCCTCGCCGACGGCTTCTACGAGTGGCGGCGCGAAGGAACCGGCCGTCGTGCCGTGCGGACGCCGTTCGCGATCACCCGCGCGGACGGTGCACCGATGGCCCTGGCGGGCGTGTGGGAAGCCTGGCTCGGCGCGGACGGCTCGGAGATCGATACGGCGGCCATCGTCACGACCGGCGCGAACGGGACCATGGCGGCGGTCCATGACCGGATGCCGGCGATCCTGTCGCCGACGCAGGTCGCCGCCTGGCTCGATACGCGCGACGTCGACC
>CAZZZJ010000022.1:0-17371 GCA_964658355.1 Beijerinckiaceae bacterium | reverse complement strand
TCCTCGGCGCGCTGCTCGGCGGCGGCTTCTTCGGCGGGTTGGGGGGCATCGCCTCCATGCTCGGCCTGCTGCTGCAGGTCGGCCTCGTCGTGCTGCTCGTCTCCTTCGCCGTGCGCTGGTTCCGCCGCCGCAACGGCGCGCCGGCCGCCGCCGGGGCGCCCTATGCGCGGACCGGACTGGATCCGAACGCCGCAGGCGGCAGCATGGGCGGCGCCAATGCCGGCATGGGCGGCCTCGCCGGGATGACGGGGGGCGCGCAGCGTCCTCCTCAGCAGCGCCCGGTCCAGATCGGTCCGAACGACTTCCAGTCCTTCGAGCGGCTGCTCGGCGAGGTGCAGGACGCCTATTCTCATGAGGACCTGGTCGGCCTGCGCAACCTCGCGACGCCTGAGATGGCCGGATACTTCGAGGAAGAGCTGCGCGGCAACGCCGCCCGCGGCGTCGTCAACCGGATCTCGGACGTGAAGCTCCAGCAGGGCGACCTGTCGGAGGCGTGGGGGGAGGGCGCACAGGACTTCGCCACGGTGGCGATGCGCTACACCCTCAAGGACGTGACCATCGACCGGAAGACCGACCGCGTCGTCGCCACCGAGCCGGGCGAGGCCGTGGAATTCTGGACCTTCGTCCGGAGCCCGGGGCGCCCGTGGATCCTCTCGGCGATCCAGCAGACCCGCTGAGCGCCGCGAAACGACGAAAAGACGCCGGCGTCCCTCACGGGGCGCCGGCTTTTCTGTGCACGTCCCAGAGGTTGGCGAGGCGCACGAAGCCGGCGACCGGCACCTCCTCGGCGCGCGCAGTCTCCGGGATGCCGGCTTCCGCCAGGAGGGCGATGGCCTCCGGCGTCAGGCCCTTCAGGCTCTGGCGCAGCATCTTGCGCCGCTGCCCGAACGCCGCCCGGGTCACGGCTTCCAGGGCGCCCGCCCGGCAGGGCAGGGGGGCGTCGCGCGGAACGATGCGGACGACGCTTGACGTCACCTTCGGCGGCGGCACGAAGGCGGAGGGCGCCACGTCGAACAGGATGTCGCTTTGCGTCCGCCAGCCGCAGAGCACCCCGAGGCGCCCGTAATCCGCCCGCTCCGATTCGTCGGCGACGATGCGCTCGGCGACCTCGCGCTGGAACATCAGCGTGGCCGATTCCCACCAGGGCGGCCAGACCTCGCCCTCGAGCCAGCCGGTGAGCAGCGCGGTTCCGACGTTGTAGGGAAGGTTCGCGACGATCCGTGCGCGCCCGTCGCCGATCAGCGGACGCGGGTCGAAGGCGACGGCGTCGGCATCGACGATCGTGAGCCGCCCCGGATGATGCGCCGCGATCTCGGCGAGGGCCGGCAACGCGCGAGGGTCGCGCTCGACGGCGATCACCCGGGCGGCGCCCTCGGCGAGCAGCGCGCGCGTCAGGCCGCCGGGCCCAGGTCCGACTTCCAGCACGGTGACGCCCTCGAGCGGCCCCGCGGCGCGGGCGATGCGCCCGGTGAGGTTGAGATCGTAGAGGAAGTTCTGGCCGAGCGCCTTCTTCGGCTCCAGCCCGTGCCGCGCCACCACGTCGCGGAGCGGGGGGAGGCCGTCGGAGGCGGTCATGCGGGGCGCCGCCCCGGCCAGGCGGCGGCATGCCGGGACGAGGCGCGCCCTGCCTGTGCCACGGAGCGGGCAGGGACGGCGCGTGGATCGCGGATCGACGAGCGGCTCACAGCTCGTCCTCCGCATCGAAATGCGCCGCCGGGGCCGAGCGGGGGCGGCCGGCATAGGCGTGGAGCGGGATCACGTCGGCGGTGCGGCCGTGGTTGCCGGCCCGCGCGGCGGCGGTGCGGGCGAGGCGGTCGGCGAGGCGGATCGCCGCGATCAGGCTGTCGGCGCGGGCGAGCCCCTTCCCGGCGATGTCGAAGGCGGTGCCGTGGTCCGGGGAGGTGCGGATGAACGGCAGCCCGAGGGTGACGTTGACGCCGTCGTCGAAGGCGATGGTCTTCACCGGGATCAGGGCCTGATCGTGGGTCGGGCACAGCGCCACGTCGTAGGTTTGCCGGGCCCGTTCGTGGAAGAGCGTGTCGGCCGGGAGCGGCCCGCGGATGTCGATGCCCTCGGCACGCAGGCGCGCCACGGCCGGCGCCAGGACGTCGCGATCCTCGTTCCCGATGGTGCCGGATTCGCCCGCGTGCGGATTGAGGCCGGCCAGCACGAGGCGGGGAGCCTCGAGCCCGAACCGCTCGGCGAGGTCGCGGGCGACGATCCGGGCGGTCTCGACGACGAGGTCCTGCGTTAGCAGGCGGGGCACGTCCCGCAGCGGCACGTGGATCGTCACCGGCACGACCGCGAGCGTCTCGCTCCAGATCATCATCACCGGTCGCGGCGGCGCGCGGCCGGGCGGGACGGCGAGCGCCGCCAGGAACTCGGTATGGCCGGGATGGGCGAAGCCCGCCTTGGTCAGCACGAACTTGGCGATCGGGTTGGTGACGACGGCGCTGGCGCGTCCCGCCCGGACGAAGCCGACGGCGGCGGTGATCGACTCGATCGTCGCGCCGGCGGTCGCGGAATCCGGCACGCCGGGCTCGGCCAGGGTCGCGCTCCCGCTCGGCAGGGCGACCACGGGGAGTGCGCGGGGAAACACCTCGGCCGCCGTCTCGGGGTCGATCTCGGCGATGGGGACTGCGAGGCCGAGCCGGTTGGCGGTCCGCTCGACGAAGGCCGGGTCGGCGACGAGGAAGAAGGCGGGGAGCGGATCGCGCGGATTGCGGGCCAGCCACGCCGCCAGCGCGAGTTCCGGTCCGATGCCGGCCGGATCTCCGAGGGTCAGGGCGAGTGGGGGCATCAAGACCGGTTCGGTTTCGCGGCGGGGTGCCTGCCTGTAGCAGGCCGACCCCGCGGCCGCGACCCCGCGGAGGGCGCCGATCCTCCGGTCGCCCGACGCGCCTTCGGCGTCAACGCGCCGAGGCGATGCCGTCCGAGGTGGTGGCGGTGCCGACGTTCTGGCGCAGGTCCGCCTCGCCGAGCGTCTTGAGCTCGACGCGCAGCAGCACGGTCTGGTTGCGCTCGGAGACGCCGGTCACCGTGGCGATCGGCGAGATGATGTAGTTCAGCGAGACCGTGGTGCACTCGTCCTGGTAGCCGGCACCGATGCTCATGCCGGAGAGGTAGAACCGGCCCGGGTTCTGGTAGGTCGGCAGGGTGCCGACCGGGTTGGCGATGTAGCTCGCCAAAGCCTCGGAATAGAGCGTCCGCGTGTCGAGGTAGTGCGTCAGGTCGACCAGCGCCGAGCCGGTGACGAACCAGTTCGGCGTGATGTTGTAGGTCGCCGTCGCGGTGATGCCCTCGCGGCGATGGCTGAAGCCGAGCAGCGGCTGCGACTCGTAATAGGAGTAGAACGCCGAGACCGACAGCGGCAGGAACGGCGCGAAGCGCGCGGTGATGCCGGTCTCGAAGCGGTTCACCTTGAAGTCCACATGGTCGAAGCGGGCGCGGGTGATCAGGCTGATGTTCTGGTTCGGCGAGACCTGGAAGCGGCCCACGAAGTCGGAGGCCGTGCTCTCCAGCCCGGAATCGAGGCCCACATTGGCGATGTCGCCGCGGCGGAACGAGTTGACGCCGGCGAGCTGGATCGACTCGCCGAACATCGCATTCGCGTACCAGCCCGAGGCGGTGACGACGGAGTATTGCGCCCCGAGGTTGGTCCGCAAGCCGCCCTCGACCCGGTCGTAGCCGGAGAACTTGTCCCACTGGAACAGCGAGGTGTCGTCGAAGACGAGGCTCTGCGCGTCCTCGTTCGGCAGGTGGCCGATCCGCGTCTCGGAGGGCCGGGCGATGACCTGGGCGATCGGCTCCAGCGTGTGGACGCCGAGCGGCCCGAAATCGCTGACGAAGGGATAGCGGTAGTCGATGCCGACCGCCGGCATCACCCGGCCCGAGAACCCGTCGTCGACGGAGGCGATCTGCGGGACCAGGGCGTTCTGGTAGCCCGACAGGCTCGGGTTCACGAAGAACGCGTCGGTGCGCAGGTAGGCGAACGGCGTGATCGCCTGGCCGAGGTCGTCGATGAAGGTCCGGCGCCAGGAGAGCTGCGCCGAGGCACGGGTATCCGTGCCGGCCAGGCCCCGCACGAGGCAGGTGTTGCGGTTGAAGGTCGTGCAGGTCTCGTAGAGCGGGTAGCTGATGCCGTTGACGCTCGGGCTGAACAGGTAGGTGCCGGTGCGCGGCAGGCCCTGGAAGTCCGTCGCCTCGCGGGTCAGGCTGGTGATGTTGGCCTGGAAGCGGACCTCGCCGCCGAGCTCGCCCGGCCCGTTGATGCGCTTGTCGTAGTCGATCACCGGCAGGACCAGGGGCTGCTCCTTCTGCCAGTCGAAGCTCGACAGGCCCTTGAAGTAGTAGCCGCGCATTTCGAAGTAGGAGCGGTCGCCCTGGCCGATCAAATAGGCCGTCGACACCGCCTCACGGAAGTAATCCGTAGTGATCGACTGGTTGCGGATGCGGTAGTTGTCGAGGAACCACTTGTCGGTCACGCCGACGAGATCCCAGCCCGTGCGCCAGTGCTCGTTGATGTAGAACCGGCCCTTCGATTCGATCGAGCCGCGGAAGTCGCGGTCGCCCGCGCCGAGCGGCCCCGGCAGGAAGGCCGAGGGCGTCGTCTGGAAGATGCCGGAGACGCGCAGGTTGTAGCTTCCGGTGTCGAGGCGCTGGCGGAACTCGCCCTGGCCGAGCACGCCTTGACGGCTGAGGAAGGACGGCGACAGCGTCAGGTCGTAATCCGGCGCGAGGTTGAAGAAGTACGGAACCGTCGCACCGGAGCCGAGCGCCGTCGTGGTGATGAAGCGCGGGGTCAGGAAGCCGCTCTTGCGCTTCACCGTCGGGTCGGCCGACTCGAAATACGGCAGGTAGGCCACTGGGATCCCCGCGATCTCGACGGTCGAATCCTCGAAGTAGATCGTGTGGGTCTCGTTGTTGTGGATGATCTTGGCGGCGCGCACCTGCCACAGCGGCGGCTTTTCCGGATGGTCGCGGCAGGGCTCGCAGGCGGTGTAGGTGCCGTAGTCGAAACTGGTCTGCTCGCCTTCCGCCCGCTCGCCGCGGGGGGCCGAGAAGCGGGTGCGGATGGTCTCGCCCTTGCGCACCACGGTCTGCTGGATCCGCAGCGAATCGATGAAGCCGCTCTTGAAGTCGTCGGTCAGCTCCATCTTCTCGCCGGTGACGACGGCCCCGTCCTGGTCGGTCAGGCGGACGTTGCCCTCGGCGAAGACGCGGCTCGACGCGCGGTCGTAGCGGACGCGGTCGGCCTGCAGCGTCCGCGGGCCGTAGTGCAGCTCCGCGTTGCCGCGCGCCGTCACGGTGTTCTTGTCGTTGTCGTAGATCAGCTCGTCGGCCTCGACGAGGAGCTTGTCGCCCGGCTTGCCGGTCACAGCAGGCTTGCCGGCCACGGGCTTGCCACCGGGCAGCGCCTGCGCGCCTGCGGGCACGGAGCCGCCGACGGCCACGCCGGCGCAGAGGAGCGCCAGCAGTCCGAGGACCTTCGCGATGTCGGCGACCTTACGCAACGCCTGTCTCAACTCCGGTGACGAGTACCGCCACGTTTCCGTCCACGTCCGCCTCCCGTGCCCGCTCCGGAGAGCGGGCGTCAGCCGTCTTCCTGGTACAGAAGCGTGAGCGTACCGAGAAGGCTTCCTACCACGGCCGGGAACCACGCCGCCACCGGCGCCGCGACGATCCCGGAGGCTCCGAGGCCTTCCATCACCTGGCGGGCGACGTACAGGGCGAACCCCGCAGCCACCCCTCCGAGCACCAGTTTCCCCACACCACCAAAGCGGAAGAACCGTAAGGAAACGGTTGCCGCCACCAGGACCATGGCCAGGAAGAGGATCGGCCGGGCCCAGAGCACGTCATACTGGAGTCGGTAACGGGTCGCATCCAACCCGGCCCGCTCCGTGCGTGCGATGGTGTCGGGTAGTTGCCAGAATGGCACGGATTCCGGGGGGGTGAAGCGCTGGCGCACCTGGCTCGGATCGAGGGTCGAGGCGATGAGGTAGGTGCCGAACGCCTCCGGCGGGCTGCCCGGCGTCAGCACCCGGGTGTCCGACAGTTCCCAGTAGCCGTCGTGCAGGCTCGCCCGCGCGGCGACGATCTGCGAGACGAACAGCCCGGCATCGTCGAAGGTGAAGACCTGAACCCCGGCGAGGGTCGTCGTGCCCTCGATCGCGGTCTCGGCGCGGATGATCGCACCGCCGTCGAGGCTCTTCTGCCGGATCCAGAGGTCCTTGCCCGACGAGGCCTTCGTCGACTTGGCGAAGATCTTCGCCTCGATCTCGGTGGAGCGCTGCTTCATCATCGCCGAGACCGGGTTGTAGACCCCGACCGTGAACGCGCCGAGCGCCAGAGCGACGAAGAAGCCCGGCTGCAGGAACTGCCACGCCGAGATGCCGGCGGCGCGCGCCACCACGAGCTCGAGCTTGCGCGAGAGCTGGAGCAGGGCCGCCATCGAGCCGAACAGCACGGCGAAGGGCAGCACCCCCTCGGCCACCGCGGGCGTGCGGTAGAGCGAGAGCTGGGCCATCAAACCTGTGGACGCGCCCTCGGCGTCGCCCGCGCGGCGCAGCAGCTCGACGAAATCCAGGGTGTAGACCAGGGCGAACACCGTGATGAACACGCCGAGCACGGTGCGCGCGAAGCGGGCCGCGAAGTAGCGCCCGAGGGTGAAGCCGATCAGCATGGCCGTTCAGCCGGCCGCGAGCCGGGGCGCGCGGAGGCGGCCCCGGACGGCGCCCGCGAGCCGGGCGTTGAAGGCGCGCACCGCGGGACCCTGGAAGATGATCAGCGAGGACAGCGCGATCGCCAGAAGCGGCACCGCGTAGATCGCCGCCACCGCGCCCGCGCTGCGGGTCGCCGCGCTGGTCGCGGTGAAGCCGGCGATGCGCAGCGCGACGACCGCCAGCACCGCGCCGGCCACGGCGCCGGCCCGGCCCTGGCGCGTGGTGCGCGGGTCGCCGAGCGCGGCGAAGGCGATGAAGACCAGCGCGAGCGGGTAGAGCCACGCCGACAGCCGATCGTGCAGCTCGGCCCTGAAGCGGCCCTTCTGCAGCTGGAAGTAGCCTTCGCTCTTGTCGGGGAAGAGCAGCTGCGCGGTCGAGCGCTCGCGCGGCTTGTACACCGTGTCGGAATCCGGCGGCGCGAAGGCGGCGAGGTCGATGGTGTAGCGCTCGAAGGTCAGGATCGAGCTGTCCCGCGAGTCCTTCTGCTGCTGGTGCACGCTGCCGTTCTGCAGGGCGAGGTAGCTTCCGCCGTCGACGTCGATCGCGTTGCCGCGCTCGGCCAGATACACCTTGGTCTTTCCGGCCTCGCGCCTGTCCTGGATGAACAGCCCGAGGAGGGTGCCGCCGGGGCCGCGCTCGCGGAAGTGGAAGGTGATGCCGTTGTCGAGCTGGGTGAACTGCCCCTCCTTGACGACGTTGGCGATGAAGTCGCCGCGCACGCGGGTGATCACGTCGCGCAGTTCCTGGAAGCTCGCCGGCATCACCACGATGGTCACGAAGCCGACCAGGGCGCTCACCGCGAAGGCCAGCGTCAAAAACGGCCGCAGGATCGCGCGCGGCTTCATCCCGGCCGCCGACATGACGATCAGCTCGGAATCGCCGTTGAGGCGGTTCAGCGCGTAGATCACGGCGATGAACAGCGCCACCGGCGCGATCACGACGACGAGCGTCGGCAGCGACAGGCCGGTGATGAACAGGAACACCAGCACGGTCTGGCCCTTGGCCGTGATCAGGTCGAGCTCGCGCAGCGCCTGCGTGACCCAGATCGTGCCGGTGAGGCCGACGAGGCAGGCGAGGAACGCCCCGAGCGCGATGCGGAAGATGTAGCGCGCGATCTGCGTCATCGAAGCTCTTCCTGCGCGCGTCCCGGGCGGACCGTATCGCCGTCGCCGGACCGCCCGGCAATCCTTTCGATGGCGCGTGAAGTGGGGCCTTTCGAGGGCATCCGGCGCGGGCATCCGGATCGCGTTGCGTTCTCCGCCTCACCGGCTACACAGGGCAGCGTTGGGCGTGCGACGGCTGAGCACGCCCGCGGCAGCGGAACAGGGCAGAAGGCAGCGCCATGTCGGACGGCATCACCATCCATTTCGCCCCCCTCGGCCGGGGCGGATCCGGGGACCTCGTGGTGTTCGTCGGCGACGACCTCGTGCTCGGCGCGGGCGCGCGGGACGCGCTCGGCCAGGCCGGCATCGACCTGGTCGCCCGCGCCGCCGGCAGCGAGAAGTTCAAGGCGCGCGCATCGAGCGCGATGGTCCTGCCGGCGCCGTCCGGCGTCGACGCGGACCGGCTGGTGGTGGTCGGCCTCGGCACCGACAAGGACCGGGGAAAGATCGACTGGCCGGTGCTCGGCGGCTTCACCGCCGGCAAGGTCTCGGGGCGCGAGGCGCGGGTGGTCCTCGACTGGCCGGGCGCCGCGGCCACGGCGTCGAACGCGGCCGACTTCGCTCTGGGCGCGCGCCTGCGCAGCTACAGCTTCGATCGCTACAAGACCAAGAAGAAGCCCGATGCCGAGGACACCAAGGCCGCCACGACGCTGACGCTGATGCTGGCCGCCCACGCCGAGGCGGACGCCGCCGCGCGGGCGAGCACGGCCGTCGCCGAGGGCGTGACGCTGGCCCGCGACCTGATCAACGAGCCGCCGAACGTCCTGACGCCCGAGGAATTCGCCCGCCGCGCCTCCGAGCTGACCAAGCTCGGCGTCGAGGTCGAGGTGCTGGAGCCGGCCCGCATGCGCGAGCTCGGCATGGGGGCGTTGCTCGCCGTGGCGCAGGGCTCGGTTCGCGAGCCGCGCGTCGTCGTGATGCGCTGGAACGGCGGCCCGGCCGGCGAGGCGCCCGTGGCCTTCATCGGCAAGGGCGTGGTGTTCGATTCCGGCGGCATCTCGATCAAGTCCGCCGGCGGCATGGAGGACATGAAGGGCGACATGGGCGGGGCGGCCGCCGTCGTCGGCACCCTGCACGCGCTGGCGACCCGCAAGGCGAAGGTCAACGTCGTCGGGGCCATCGGCATCGTCGAGAACATGCCGGACGGCGCCTCCTACCGCCCGTCCGACATCGTGACCTCGATGTCCGGCCAGACCATCGAGGTGATCAACACCGACGCCGAAGGCCGCCTCGTGCTCGCCGACGTGATCTGGCACGTGCAGGGCACCTACAAGCCGAAGTTCATGATCGACCTCGCGACGCTCACCGGCGCGATCATCGTGGCGCTGGGCCAGGACATCGCCGGCCTGTTCTCGAACGACGACGAACTCGCCGGGAAGATCTACGCCACGGGCGAGATCGTCGGCGAGAAGGTCTGGCGGATGCCGCTGATCCCGGCCTACGACAAGGCGATCGACTCGAAGTTCGCCGACATGAAGAACACCGGCGGGCGCCACGGCGGCGCCGCGACGGCGGCCGCCTTCATCAAGCGCTACGTCAACGACGTGCCGTGGGCGCATCTCGACATCGCCGGCGTCGGCATGTCGTCCACGGCCAGCGAGATCAACAGGAGCTGGGGCGCCGGCTGGGGCGTGCGCCTGCTCGACCGGCTCGTGCGCGACCACTACGAGGCGAAGTAGGGTCCGGGCGCGACGGCGAGGGGACGGATCGATGCGGATCGCCACCGTCGTGGCCGCCGCCGCCCCCGTGGCGGCGGCCCTGCTCGCCCTCGGCACGGTGGCGGCGACCGGCCTCAGCCAGCGCTCCGACCTGCCGGACTGGCTGGCGCCGCGGATCTACGGGTTCTTCCTCGACAGCTACCCACTCTTCGCCTTCGCCCTCGTCTACGGCCTGGTCCGGCTCGTCGCGTCGGCCGCTGCCCCGGGGCCGGCCTCGCTCCCGCGGCGCGTGGTCTGGTGCGTCGCCGGGCTCGCGGTGCTTCTGGTGGCCTCGCTCTACCCGACCTTCGGCGGCCTCGTCCTGCGCGGCGCCTACGGCACCGGCAGCATGGCGTTCCTGACGGGACAGCCGCTCTGGCTCGCCTACGCCCTCGGCGCGGCCGTCGCGGCCCTCGCGTTCGGCGCGATCCTCGGCCTGTTCGGCGGGCTCGCCAGCGGACGGTGGCGCCCGCGGAACGGCTGGCTCGCCCGCATCGGCATGACCCTGTGCAGCGTCCTCGCCCTGTGGTTCGCGGCAGCCCTCCTCGGGCTCGCCAAGCGCGAGGGCATGGGCCCCTGGCCGCACCGGGCCTTCACCGGATCGGAAGCGGGCTTCGCGGCGCTGCTGATCCTCGCCGCCGCCACGCCGCATGCCCTCGTCGTGGCGTTCCGCGGCCGCGCCGACGATCCCGCGCCATGAGCCGCGGTCTGTCAGCCTCGGCGATCCCGCGGCGCGGGCGCTCGCTTGCCGCGGGCGAGGCGATCCCGCACAGTCCCGGTCAGGGGAGCAGGAACGCAGACCGATAAGCGCGGCCGCGAATGTCGCGCGATGGAGAAACGCCGTGATCCAGGATAGCCGGGCGCCACGCCCGTGGCTCGCCGCCTACCCGCCGGGCATGCCGGCGGAGATCGATGCCGACGGCCTCGGCACACTCGTCGACCTGTTCGAGACCAGCACGGCGCGCTTCGCCGACCGCCCGGCGGTGACGTGCTTCGGTTCCGCGTTGAGCTACGCCGCGCTCGGAAGCGCCTCCCGTGCCGTCGCCGCATGGCTCGCCGCCCAGGGGCTCGCCAAGGGCGATCGGGTCGCGATCATGATGCCGAACGTGCCGGCCTACGCGGTGGCGATCTTCGGGGTGCTCGTCGCCGGCGGCACGGTGGTGAACATCAACCCGCTCTACACGCCGCGCGAGCTCTCGGCCCAGCTCAACGATTCCGGGGCGCGCATCCTCTTCGTGCTCGAGAACTTCGCCCACACCGTCGCGGAGGCGATGCCGGGCGTCGCCCTCGACCGCGTGGTGCTCGCCGGCCCCGGCGACGGCCTCGGGCTGAAGGGCAAGGTCATCGACCTCGCGGCCCGCCACGTGAAGAAGGCGGTGCCGCCCTTCGTCCTGCCGCCGGGCAAGGCGGTGCGGTTCGATGCGGTGGTGCGGCAGGGCCGGGGGATGGCGGCGCCGAAGGCCGCGGTGACGCAGGACGACCTCGCCTTCCTGCAATACACCGGCGGCACCACCGGCGTCGCCAAGGCGGCGATGCTGACCCATCGCAACATCATGGTGAACGTCGTCCAGAGCGAGGTCTGGTTCGAGGGCCTCGACGAGCCCGGGCGCGTGATGGTGACGGCGCTGCCCTTGTATCACATCTTCGCGCTGACCTGCTGCTTCTTCTTCTTCATGCGCACCGGCGGCAGCTGCCTGCTGATCCCGAACCCGCGCGACGGCGACGGCTTCGTCAAGACGCTCTCGAAGACCCGGTTCACCCACTTTTCCGGCGTGAACACCCTGTTCAACCTGCTGAACAACCACCCGAAGATCGGCACGGTCGACTTCTCGCGGCTCGACTACGTGGTGGCCGGCGGCATGGCGGTGCAGAGCGCGGTCGCTGCGCGCTGGAAGGCGATCACCGGCAAGACCATCATCGAGGGCTACGGCCTGTCGGAGACCTCGCCCGTGGTCTGCGTCAACCCCTATCGCCTCGAGCAATGGTCCGGCACGATCGGCTACCCGCTGCCCTCGACCGACGTGTCGATCCGCGGCTCCGACGGGATGCCGGTGCCGGCCGGCACCCCCGGCGAGATCTGCGTGCACGGGCCGCAGGTGATGAAGGGCTACTGGAAGCGCCCCGACGAGACCGCCGCGGCCACCACGGCGGACGGATTCTTCCGCACCGGCGACGTCGCCGTGATGGAGGCGGACGGGCAGGTGCGGATCGTCGACCGGATGAAGGACATGATCCTCGTATCCGGCTTCAACGTCTATCCGAACGAGGTCGAGGACGTCCTGACGACCCATCCCGGCGTGCTGGAATGCGCCGTGGTCGGCGCCCCGCACGCCGAGACCGGCGAGATGGTGGTGGCGCACGTCGTCCTGCGGGACGCCGCGCTCACCCCCGAGGCGATCCGCGCGTATGCCCGCACTCAGCTCACCGGCTACAAGGTCCCGCGTCGGGTCGTGCTCCACCAGAGCCTGCCCAAGACCAATGTCGGCAAGGTGCTGCGCCGCGCGCTCCGCGACGAAGCGCCGCCGGCCTGATTCGAAACGGACGTAACGCCGTCGCCGTAACCGGCGAAAGAGATCGGCGGCTGCCCGGCATCCGCGGCGGGCCGTTCACGAGACGCGGCGGACAGGTTCCTCGGAGACGACGATGCTGATCAAGCGGTTGCACGGCTGGGAAATTCCCGAGCACCTCGCCACACCGGAGGCGGTGTTCCTCGACCGGCGGGCGCTGCTCGGCGGCTCCGCCGGCCTCGCCGCGGCGGCGCTGCTCGGCGGCCGTGCGCGGGCCGAGACCGGCCCCTATCCGGCCAAGCGCAACGACGCCTACGCCCTCGACCGTCCGCTGACGCCCGAGAAGTTCAGCGCCGACTACAACAACTTCTACGAGTTCGGCACCTCGAAGAGCGTGCTCCCGGCCGCCGACGCCCTGAAGACCAGCCCCTGGACGATCAAGATCGACGGGCTCGTGGAGAAGCCGTTCGAGATTGGTGTCGAGGACCTGATCCGCAAGATCGGGCTGGAGGAGCGGCTCTACCGCCACCGTTGCGTCGAGGCGTGGTCGATGTCGGTGCCGTGGACGGGATTCCCGCTCGCCAAGCTCGTGGCTTTGGCCAAGCCCGCCTCGGGGGCCAAGTACGTGCAGCTCACGACCTTCCTCGATCGCAAGATGGCGCCGGGCCAGCGGACCTTCTACCCGTGGCCTTACGTCGAGGGGCTGACGATGGAAGAGGCGGGGAACGACCTCGCCTTCATCGCCACCGGCATCTACGGCAAGGCGCTGCCGAACCAGTTCGGCGCGCCGATCCGCCTCGCGCTGCCCTGGAAGTACGGGTTCAAGTCGATCAAGTCGATCGTCAAGGTCTCGTTCGTGGCCGAGCGGCCCAAGACCTTCTGGGAGGCGCTGGGGCCGTCGGAATACGGCTTCTGGGCCAACGTGAACCCGGCCGTCCCGCATCCCCGCTGGAGCCAGGCGAGCGAGCGGGTGCTCGGCACCGACACGCGCGTCCCGACGCTGATCTACAACGGCTACGGCGAGCAGGTGGCGGGGCTGTACAAGGACCTGCAGAACGAGCGCCTGTTCGTCTGAGGCCGCGCCTCAGCCCTCGTCGCGCAGCGCCCGCCGGATGATCTTGCCGGTGGTGGTCATCGGCAGGTGATCGCGGAACTCGATCGCGCGCGGGTATTCGTGCGCCGAGAGCCGCGTCCGTACGAAGGCCTGGATCGCGTCGGCGAGGGCCGCAGACGCGGTGAAGCCCGGGCGCAGGACGACGAAGGCCTTCACGATCTCGGTCCGAAGCGGATCGGGCTTTCCGACGGCGGCGGCGAGCGCCACGGCCGGGTGGGCGCAGAGGCAATCCTCGATCTCGGCGGGGCCGATCCGGTAGGCCGCCGAGGTGATGATGTCGTCGTCGCGGCCGACGAAGTGGATGTAGCCGTCGGCGTCGCGCCGGGCCTGGTCGCCGGTCAGCATCCAGTCGCCCGAAAACTTCCGCTCCGTCGCCTCGGGCCGGTTCCAGTAGCCGAGGAACATCACCGGGTCGGGGCGGGCGACGGCGATCTCGCCGGGCTCGTCCGTGTCGGCCTCGCTGCCGTCGGGCCGCAGGATCGCGACGCGGTGGCCGGGCACCGGCTTGCCGGCGGAGCCGGGCCGCCCGATTCCCGCCGCGGGGGCCGCGCTGAGCACGAGGTTGCACTCGGTCTGGCCGTAGGCCTCGCCGACCGAGAGGCCGAGCGCGTCACGGACCCAGTCGTAGGTGTCGGCGCCGAGCGCTTCGCCGGCCGACGCGATGTTGCGCAGGCATGACAGATCGTAGTGCGCCCGCGGATCCTCCACAGCGCGCAACATCCGCAACGCGGTCGGTGCGAGGAAGGCGTTGGTGATCCGCAGGGTCGCGATCAGCCGGAAGGCGGCGTCGGCCTCGAAGCGGGCGGCGCGCGCCACCACCGGCACGCCGTGGCGCAAGGCCGGCATCAGCACGTTCAGCAGGCCCCCGGCCCAAGCCCAGTCCGAGGGCGTCCACATCAGGTCGCCGGGCCGTGGCGGAAACGCGTGCATCCGGTCGAAGCCGGGCAGGTGGCCGAGCAGCACCCGGTGCCCGTGCAAGGCGCCCTTGGCCTGGCCCGTGGTGCCGGAAGTGTAGATCATCAGTGCCGGGTCGTCGGGGCCGGTATCGCGCGCCGCGAAGTCGGGCGCGGCCGCGGCGAGCAGGTCGGCGAGGCCCAGCGCCGCACCGGAGGCGCCATCCACCGAGATCAGCAGCGCGAGGTCGGGCACCTGTTCGCGGATCGCGGAGAGCTTGGCCAGGCCGGCAGCATCGGTGATGCAGGCGCGCGCACCCGAATCGGACAGGCGGTAGGCCAGCGCCTCCGGTCCGAACAGGCCGGCGAGCGGCAGGGCGATCGCGCCGAGCTTGTAGGTCGCCGCATGAGCCACCATCACGGCGGCGGATTGCGGCAGCAGCACCGCGACGCGGTCGCCGGCGCGGATGCCGCGGGCGTGGAGCGCCCCGGCGAGCCGGTTCGAATCGGCGCGAAGCTGCCCGAAGGTCACCGTCCGGACGGCGCCGTCGGCGGCGACCTCGCGGATCGCCGGGCGCTCCGGCTCGGCCGAACCCCAGCGGTCGCAGACGTCGACGCCGATATTGTACCGGGTCGGGATGTCCCAGCGGAAGCCGGCTTCCGGCGCGCCCAACGGGGTTCAGCCGTCCGCGGCGGGGAAGCCGCCGGCGAAGACGAAGTCGGTGATCGGGCGCCGACCGTTATGGGCCTCCTTGGCGCGCTGCTCGTCGTCCATGTCGGCCGGCGCCACCGCGCGGCCGACGCCGTAGGCCGCCTCGATGGTGTGGTGCTCGGGCAGGTTCAGCACGCCGGGCGCCCGCCCGCGGTCGAATCCGCCCATGCCGTGGACGTGCCAGCCCTGGCGGTTGGCCTGGAGCTGGAAGGCGAGCGAGGCCGCGCCGGCATCGAGCGAGTGGCTGGCCGAGGGCTTGAATTCGTCGCCGACCTTCATGCGCTGGTTCGAGACGAGGAACACCAGGGCGCCGGTGCCGGCCACCCATTTCTGGTTTCCCGGCAGGATCAGCCCGTAGAACGTCTCCCAGTGCGCGTCGTCCCGCAGGGCGTAGAGGAATCGCCAGGGTTGGGAGTTGTAGGAGGATGGCGACCAGCGCGCGGCCTCGAACATCCGCATCAGCTCCGCCTCGGGCACCGCTTCTCCGGTGAACAGGCGCGGGGAGCGACGCTCGACGAAGAGCGGATCGATCGCGTGATCGGGCCGGCGCGGATTGTCTGCGGTCACGGGGGTTGCCTCTGGATGGTGCGGCGCATTCCGGCACCGCTTTGCACGACCGGCGCCCCCCTTCGCAAGGTCGGCTATCGCCGGCCGGACAGGCCGCCCATCCGGGCCATCCTGCCCTGCTCCACGTGCCAGCGCGCCTCCGCGACCGCCCCCGCGAGCCGGCGAATGCGCCAGAGTCGCCACGGGCGGATCAGCGGATGGCCGGGGAGCCGCCCCTCATGGTGGCGAAGGCGCGCGAGCAGCGGCGGAAGGCAAGCCGCAGCCGCCTCGCCGGTGGCGATCTCCATCTTCCGGAGCGTCTCGCGGAGCTCGGCCTTGTGATCCCCCATCGCCGCACCTCGCGCCATCGGATCGCACGATCCTGAGCCGATGCCGGGCCGCGGGAAAGGCGGCACGGGCGCGCGGGCCTGACCGACGAAGCCGTCGCCGGCTCAGCGGTCGTTCTCGGTGGTCAGGGCGTCCGCCCGGATCCCTTCGCCGCCGGTCGAGCCGAGGCGCACGCCCGAACTGCCGTCCTCGGTGAAGACGATGCCCGCCGCCATCAGCGCGCCGCGCAGCACCTCGATCCGGCCCGAGGGCGGATCGCCCTTGCCGCCTTCGAAGTCGTGGACGAACGCGGCGTCGAGACCGGCCTTGTCGGCCAGGTCGGCCTCCGACCATCCGAGCAGGCCGCGCCCGGCCCGCGACTGTGCCGGGCTCATCGGCCTGGGAGCTGTGCCGCTCTGGCCGCCTTCGTCGGATCCCGCCAAGCCCAACTCTCCTCGATCGATCGATCCGGTCGGGCGAACTTCGCACGGGACGCAGGTAAAAGCCGCCCCGTGATCGCCTTGACCACAATTGTGCTGAAATCCTATCGCATTGGCGCTTCCGCGCGCCGCCATGCGCTTGGGACGATCCAGGACTTGGGACGCTCCCAGACCCGGGACGATCCGAGGAAGGTGGCGCACCGGAAACTGGGGACAAGGGGCGTACCATGAAACCGATGCTGATCGCCGCTCTGGCCTGCGCCGCCGGTGCGCTGGCCCTCACCACGGCCACCGAGACGATGGCGCAGGGCGCCGGCTCGCTCAGCGGCTTCGGCAAGGGCAACCGCCGACCCGGCGGCGAGGACAAGAAAGAGCAGTACATCCCCGGCGCCAAGCAGACCGAGAAGATCTTCCCCCTCGATTCGACCTGGACGGCGGTGAGCATCAACGGCAAGCCGTTCGGCGGGACCGACCGGCCGAGCTTCATCATCGACAAGCAGTACCGCGCCCGCGGCTACGGCGGCTGCAACACCTTCGCGGCGACCGCCTTCCCGTTGAAGGAGCAGCACCTCGCGGTCGGCCCGCTCGCGCTCACCAAGAAGTCCTGCGACAAGAGCCTCCAGGCCACCGAGCAGGCCTATTTCGTGGCCCTTCGCACCGCCGCGCAATGGGACATGGTCGGCTCACAGCTCGTCCTGAAGAGCCCCAACGGCGAGCTCAAGTTCGACCGCGCACTTTAAGTCCGCGTTGACCACGCTCCGAGACGCCGAGGCCGGATTCACCCGGCCTTGAGACGCGCCCGCGCCTTCTTCGGTCCGGTTCACGGTCGGAGGGGCGCATGGCGGCGAGGATCGAGTTCGGGACGATGGCGACGATCCGCACGGGCGTGCGGAACGCCTCGCGCTACGTGGCGCCGCAGAGCTTCCATGTCGGCGCGGCCTGGCTCGCGGCCGCCGTGCCGCTGCTCGGCATCCTGGCGGTGATCGGCAGCCGCTGACGCGGCACCCCGGCCTTCGGCGACGCGAAGAACGATCTTCCACGCCGGAGCGCCATCGCAGAAGCGATCTTCCACATCTCGGCGGGTCATGCCGGTAGGGGAGAAAAAGATCGCCCTGTCCGGCACTTGGCCCGATTGCTCCCGCCCGCCCCACGCGATATCCCGGCTCGGGAAACGCCCGGCCTCCCGCCATTCGGGACGGTCCGGCGCGTCGTCACTCGAGCGTCCGTCGGAGATTCGCGACCATGGCATC
>CAZZZJ010000021.1:0-17374 GCA_964658355.1 Beijerinckiaceae bacterium | reverse complement strand
CGCCCAGCTCACCGCGGTGTTCAGCGACAAGGTCGACGTCTACTTCGCCCGCGCCCAGGTCAACGAGCGCCTCGTCGAGGTCCGCGGGACGCTGCCGCCCGGGGTCGAGATCAAGCTCGGGCCGATCTCCACCGGCCTCGGGGAGATCTACTGGTGGGCGGTCGAGTACCTCCCGCCGGGCGAAGGGGCGCCCGTCCGGGACGGCAAGCCCGGCTGGCAGACGGACGGCAGCTACCTGACCCCCGAGGGCGAGCGCCTGACCGACGAGTTCCGTCGCACGGTCTACCTCCGCACGGTGCAGGACTGGATCATCCGGCCGCAGATGAAGAGCGTGCCCGGGGTCGCCGGCGCCGACGCCATCGGCGGCTACGTCAAGGAGTACCAGGTCCAGCCCGACCCGATGCGGCTCGTGGGCTACGGCCTGTCGTTCAAGGACGTGGCCGATGCCATCGAGGCCAACAACGCCACTCGTGGGGCCAACTACGTCGAGCGCAACGGCGAGGGCTACATCGTCCGGGCCGGCGGCCTGATCGAGAACATGGGCGAGATCGCCGAGATCGTGGTCGCGACCCGCGCCGGGGTGCCGATCCCGGTTCGCGACGTCGCGAACGTCACCATCGGGCGCGAGCTCCGGACCGGCTCGGCCAGCGAGAACGGGCACGAGGTGGTGCTCGGTACCGCCCTGATGCTCATAGGCGGCAACAGCCGCACGGTGTCGGCCGCGGCGGATGCCAAGATAACCGAGATCAACAAGCTGCTGCCTCCGGGCATCGTGGCGCGAACCCTCCTGAGCCGGACCGAGCTCGTCGACGCCACGATCAAGACGGTGGCCAGGAACCTCGCCGAGGGGGCGCTCCTCGTCATCGTCGTACTGTTCCTGGCGCTCGGCAACATCCGCGCCGCCATCATCACGGCGCTGGTCATCCCGGTGGCGATGATGCTGACCGCCACCGGTATGTTGGCAGGCCGCATCAGCGCCAACCTTATGAGCCTGGGCGCGCTAGACTTCGGCCTGATCGTCGACGGCGCGGTCATCATCGCCGAGAACAGCCTGCGCCACCTCGCCGAGCGCCAGCACGAGCTCGGTCGCAAGCTCACGCGGGACGAGAGGCTCACGACGGTACGGGTCTCGGCCGAGGAGATGATCAAGCCGACCGTCTACGGGCAGGCGATCATCATCCTCGTCTACGTGCCGCTCCTCACCTTCACCGGGGTCGAGGGCAAGACCTTCACGCCGATGGCGCTGACAGTCCTGATCGCCCTCGTGGCGGCATTCATTCTCTCGCTGACCTTCGTGCCGGCGATGATCGCGACCTTCGTCACCGGCCGCGTGAGCGAGTCCGAAAACGCCCTCATCCGGGGGATCAAGGCGGCCTACCGCCCACTCCTCGACGGTGCGATCCGGGCGCCCATAGCCTTCGTCGCGGGGGCGGTGGTCGTTCTCGGACTCGCGGCCGCCTTGTTCACGACCCTCGGGCAGGAGTTCGCCCCGACGCTCGACGAGAAGAACATCGTCATGGAGGCCCGGCGCATCCCGTCGACCTCGATCTCGCAGTCGCAATCGATGCAGCTCGGCGTCGAGGAGGCGATGAGCAAGTTTCCGCAGGTCGCCTTCGTGTTCTCGCGGTGCGGCACCCCGGACATCGCCGCCGACCCGATGCCGCCCAACGCCTGTGACGCCTACCTCATCATGAAGCCCCAGGCGGCGTGGCCCGATCCGGACCTGACCAAGGAGGCCATGATCGGCCAGCTTGAGGCGGAGGCGAAGCTGATCCCCGGCGCCCTGCTCGGGTTCTCCCAGCCGATCCAGATGCGCTTCAACGAGCTCGTCGCGGGCGTCCGCGACGACCTTGCGGTGAAGGTGTTCGGGGAGGAGTTCGGGCCGATGGTCGAGGGCGCCAACCGGATCGCCGGCATCCTGCGCGGGCTCGACGGCGCGGCGGACGTGAAGGTCGAGGAGGCGGTCGGCCTGCCGTTCCTGGACATCAGGATCGACCGGCGCGAGATCGCCCGGCGGGGCCTGAGCCTCGCCGACGTGCAGGACGTCATCGGCACGGCCATCGGCGGCAAGGACGCCGGCTTGGTGTTCGAGGGCGACCGTCGCTTCAAGATCGTAGTGCGCCTCTCCGACGCGATCCGCGGCGACGTCGAGGCACTGAAGAACCTGCCGCTGCCGCTGCCGGCCAAGACCGGGATGGCGGAGGGCGCGAGCGTGCCGCTCCGCCAGGTCACCTCGTTCAGTTTCACCGAAGGGCCCAACCAGGTCAGCCGCGAGGACGGACGCCGTCGGGTGGTGGTGACCGCCAACGTGCGCGGACGCGACATCGGCTCTCTCGTGGCGGAGGCGCAGGCACGCATCGCTAAGGAGGTGACGCTGCCGGCGGGCTACGAGGTGCGCTGGGGCGGCCAGTTCGAGAACCTGACGGCGGCGCGCCAGCGCCTGATGGTCGTGGTGCCGGCCTGCTTCGCCCTGATCTTCATCCTGCTGCTCGGGGCGCTCGGCTCGGCGCGCGACGCGGCCATCGTGTTCAGCGCGGTGCCGTTGGCGCTCACCGGCGGCGTCGCGGCCCTGTCGCTGCGGGGTATGCCGTTTTCGGTTTCGGCGGCGGTCGGGTTCATCGCCCTATCCGGGGTGGCGGTCCTCAATGGCCTCGTGCTCCTCAACCATGTCAAGCAACTGGTCGCCGATGGGGCCGACGTCCCGACCGCCGTTCGCGAGGGGGCGATGACCCGGCTCCGACCGGTGGTGATGACCGCACTCGTCGCGGCGCTCGGCTTCGTGCCGATGGCGCTGGCGACGGGCACGGGGGCGGAGGTCCAGAAGCCGCTGGCGACCGTGGTCATCGGCGGCTTGATCAGCGCGACCCTGCTCACCCTCGCCCTCCTGCCGGCGCTCTACACGCGGTTCGGGAAGGCGCCATTGATCCTGCAACCGGCCGAACGCATGTACCGACGATCCGCCAAGGCGGCCGAGTAAATGCGCATCACCCCTTCCGATGCCCGCCAATCTCACGACAGGACCGAGTTTTTCGGGAATGCTCGATTCGCTTCGAGAATTATGAGGCGATACGCTTGAACGTGCGCAGCACCTTCGCTCGCTATCGGCGAGGTGGAGTCACGTGACTTGCGCCGAGGCCCACCCCAGTGTCTGACGGGTCTCAAGAAACCGTCCTCATCGCACCTTTCGTATCGTCGTGACGGCGTAGTGGCCTTTCGCCCGATCGGCATCGAATTCGACGAAGTCTCCCGGTTTCAGGTTCTTGAGCAGCGTGGGGTCCGCGACGGCATAGCCCGTCGTCATTTCCTCCATGTCAAGGTTGAACTTGCAGCCAGTGGTCGAGTTGTAGGGCGCCCTCAGCTACACCGCGTCCTATCGACCCGGACGTTGGTTTCCGATGCCTGTCGATTAGGCCGCGAGGGGCAAGGTATCGGCCCCGTAGCCGGCGGCTCGGACGGCATCGACAAAGCGTCCGACCGGGGCACCGGCGGTGCTGGCGATCGCGACCGTGCCGGCGGCGAGGTCGACCGCGACGGTGGCGCCGGCATCCACGGCGTGGATCGCGCGGGTCACCGACTTGGCGCAGCCGCCGCAGTTCATCCTGGTAACCTTGATCTCGAACATGACGACTATCCTGTTTGGTGACGTCATACCGAGATGGTGCTTCCCATGGTGGTAAGGTCAAGGGCCCTCGGATTGCTGATGCCGACCGATACCGCGCCGTCGATGGCCGGAGAGTGCGCCAATGACCCGGCATTCTCCGACCGCTCCATTCCCGCATTCGCCGATCATGCACGAAAGCTCGCCGCTCAGGGTAGTGAGCCAGGCGACCCGGGCGAGGTGGCGACGGGCAACTCGGTCATTTCGGCTCGGCTTGACGTGCCTAACCGGTCCTCAATGACGGTCGCCTAGGCATTCGCCGTGGTCGGACAGGACTTCGATGACCCGGCACTCGCCGACGCGTCCGTGCCCACATTCGCCGACCATGCGCGAGAGTTCGGCCCTTAAAGCGGTGAGGCGTTCGATGCGCCCGTCGACCTCGGCGAGATGCCGCCGGGCGATGACGTCGACCTCCGCGCAGGGAAGCTCCGGCCGGGCGTTAAGCGCGAGCAACTCGCGGATGGCATCGACCTCGAAACCGAGCTGCCGGGCGTGGCGGATGAAGGCCAGCCGCGCCACATGGGCCTGCCCGTAGCTTCGACGCCCCCCGGCGGTGCGTGGCGGGGCCGGCATCAGGCCGACATCCTCGTAGTAGCGCACCGTCGTCGCGAGGACGCCCGTGCGTTTCGATAGCTCGCCGATGGAAATTTCCATTTATCGCTTGCTCCTCCAGCCGCTGGAGGAATTAAGCCGTCGTCGACCCAGAAGGAAGACCGTCGATGGCCAGACCAGACGTCGCGATCCCCGGCCCACCAGACGACGCCATCCGATCCGCGATCCCGCCGCTCCGGCTGGTCGTCTCGGGAATGGATTGCGGCTCGTGCGCAGCGAAGATCGAGAACGCCGTCCGCCGCCTGGACGGGATCGTGGACGTCGCCGTCTCGGTCCCCGCCGGCACGGTGACGATCCGGCACCGCGCCGGCGTCACGCGGGCGACGCTGGCCGCCACCGTGACCTCACTCGGCTTCGGCGTCGCCGACCCTGCGGTCGATGGCGCTTCCGGGACGGGTGAACAACCGAACGTACCCGCATCCAAGGGGGACGATCCAGCGTGGTGGCGTGGCCCGCGGGGATGCCTCACCCTGGCGTGCGGCGGATCGCTCGCGGCGGCGTACCTTGCCGGCCAGGCCTATCCCGCAATGGCCCCCTACGCCTTCCTGGCGGCCATGGCGGTCGGCCTCGTGCCGATCGCCTGGCGGGCCCTCGTGGCAGCCCGCCTCGGGACGCCGTTCTCCATCGAGATGCTCATGACCATCGCGGCCGTTGGCGCGGTCTTCATCGGCGCCGTCGAGGAGGCGGCGAGCGTGGTGTTCCTGTTCCTCGTCGGCGAACTCCTCGAAGGCGTCGCGGCGAGCCGCGCACGTGCCTCGATCCGCGGCCTGACCGATCTCGTGCCGCGAACCGCCCTCGTCGAGCGTGACGGACGCGTCGAAGAGGTCCCGGCGGAGACGCTGATGATCGGATCGACGGTGATGGTGCGCCCGGGCGACCGCATCCCCGCGGACGGAACGGTGTCGGAGGGGATCGGCGAGGTCGACGAGGCGCCCGTGACCGGCGAGAGCGTGCCGAAGCGGAAGTCCGTGGACGATCCGGTCTTCGCGGGGACCATCAACGGCGGGTCCGTCCTGCGCGTGCGGGTCACAGCGGCGGCGCGCGACAACACCATCGCCCGGGTCGTCCGCCTCGTCGAGGAAACCCAGGACGCCAAGGCCCCGACCGAGCGGTTCATCGACCGCTTCTCCCGGTACTACACGCCGGCCGTCGTCGCGGTCGCGGTGCTGATCGCGACGGTGCCGCCGCTCCTCCACGGCGGCCCATGGCACGAATGGATCTACAAGGGCCTGGCGGTCCTCCTCATCGGATGCCCGTGCGCCCTGGTCATCTCGACGCCGGCGGCCATCGCGGCGGGTCTGTCGGCGGGCGCCCGCCGCGGCCTCCTGATCAAGGGCGGCGCCGTCCTCGAAACCCTCGGCACGGTCACGATGGTGGCCTTCGACAAGACCGGTACCCTGACCCTGGGGCAGCCCCGGGTCACGGACGTGGTCACCTTCGAGCGCTCCGAACGCGAGGTGCTGTCCCTCGCGGCCGCCCTGGAAAGCGGCTCGAACCATCCGCTCGCCCGCGCGATCCTGGCCAAGGCAAAGGAGGTCGGAGCCCCGGTCCCGCCGGCAGGCCCAGCCGAGGCCCTCGCCGGAACGGGAATTCTCGGGACGGTCGGCGGGATAGAAATCTTCCTCGGATCGGCCCAGGCGGCCGCCGGACGCGTCGACCTCACCCTTGAGCAGGCCTCGCGCGTCACGACCCTGACCGACGAGGGCAAGACGGTTTCCGTCCTCATCGCTGGCACCGCCGTGGCGGGGCTCGTGGCGATGCGGGACGAGCCGAGGCCCGACGCCGTGGAGGGCATCGCCGCTCTCCGCGCGCTCGGCGTCGACGTGGTCATGCTGACGGGGGACAACCGCAGGACCGCCGGTGCCATCGCGAAAACGCTCGGTATGACGCCCCGGGCCGAACTCCTTCCCCAGGACAAGCTGGGCATCGTCCGCGAGATGCAGGCGAGCGGCAAGGTCGTGGCGAAGGTCGGGGACGGCATCAACGATGCGCCCGCCCTGGCCGCTGCCAATGTCGGGATCGCCATGGGCGGCGCCGCGGACGTCGCGCTGGAGACGGCCGACGCCGCCGTCCTGCACGGACGGGTGGCTGACGTCGGCCGGATGATCGTCCTGTCGCGGCGGACGATGGCGAACATCCGGACCAACGTGGCGATCGCGCTAGGCCTGAAGGCGGTGCTGCTATGCACGACCGTCCTCGGCATCACCGGGCTCTGGCCCGCCATCCTCGCAGACACCGGCGCGACCGTGCTCGTCACGGCCAACGCGCTGCGGCTACTCCGGACCAGGATCTGAACGATAATGCCAAAGGATCACGACGACCACGACCAAGACCACGCTGACCATGGGCATGGGGACCATGGCGGGCATGCGCATGGACCGGGACACGCGCACGCCCCGGCGAGCTTCGGGAAGGCGTTCGCCATCGGCATCGCCCTCAACGTAGGCTTCGTCGCCGTCGAGGCCACCTTTGGCGTCCTCGCGAACTCGGTCGCCCTGCTCGCGGATGCCGGCCACAACCTCTCGGACGTGCTCGGCCTCGTGGTGGCCTGGGTCGCCATGGTGCTTGCCAAGCGCGCCCCAAGCGCCCGCTACACCTATGGGATGAAGGGGTCGTCGATCCTGGCGGCCCTTTTCAACGCGGTGTTCCTACTGGTCGCCGTCGGAGCCATCGCCTGGGAGGCGATCCAGCGCTTCGGCGAGCCAGCCCCGGTCGCCGGCAAGACCGTGATGATCGTGGCCGCGGTCGGCATCCTCGTGAACGGCGTCACCGCCTGGCTGTTCGCCTCCGGCGCCAAGGGCGACATCAACATCAAGGGCGCCTTCCTGCACATGGCCGCCGACGCCGCCGTCTCGGCGGGCGTGGTCATCGCCGGCCTCGTGATCCTCTATACCGGGTGGACCTGGCTCGATCCCGTCGTCAGCATCGCCATCGTCGCGGTCATCGTATGGAGCACCTGGGGCCTCCTGCGCGACAGCCTCACGCTGTCCCTCGCCGCCGTCCCGCCCGGCATCGATCCGGCCGCCGTCCGAAGCCACCTCGAAGGACTGCCGGGCGTCACCGCCCTGCACGACCTGCACGTCTGGGCGATGAGCACCACCGAGACCTGCCTGACGGCGCACCTTCTGATGCCCGGCGGCCGCCCCGACGACGCCTTCCTGATGGACGCAGCCGCCGGGATCAGGGAACGGTTCGGCATCGGCCACACCACCCTGCAGGTCGAGACGAGCGCCGACAACGCCTGCGCCCTCGCGCCCGACCACGTCGTCTGAGGGCGTGATGCCAGCCTGGGTCTATACGCTCATCCCCGCGGTCGCCGCCATCGTCGGAGCGGCGGTCGCGGTCAACCTGCGGCCAGGCCCGGTCCTGGTCAGCGCCATCCAGCATTTCGCGGCCGGCGTCGTCTTCGCCGCGGCGGCGGGCGAGATCCTGCCGGACCTCAAGCATGCCGGATCGATCTGGGCCACCCTAATCGGCGGCGGGCTCGGGGTTGCGGCGATGCTCGGCGTCCGCGCCCTGGAGCAACGCGTGAAAGGGCCGGTCGGCCTGATGTCGGTCACCGGCATCGACATCCTGGTGGACGGCCTGGTGCTCGGCATCGCCTTCGCGGCCGGGGGCAAGGCCGGCATCCTGCTCACCGTCGCCCTGACCATCGAGGTGCTGTTCCTCGGCCTGACGGTGGCCAACGAGCTCGGCGAGGGCGGCGCCTCGAAGCGGAAGGTCGTCGGCCTGACGGCCGCCCTTGTCCTCCTCCTGCCCCTCGGGGCGCTCCTCGGCGGGCCCATCGGCGCGCTACCAGCGGCCGTCCAGGGCGGCTTCCTCGCCTTCGGGCTGATCGCGCTCCTGTACCTCGTGACGGAGGAACTGCTCGTCGAGGCACACGAGACGGAAGACAGGCCCTGGGTCACCGCGATGTTCTTCGTGGGCTTCCTGCTCCTCCTCCTTCTCGACGAGATGATCGGCTGACCGGATTCCTCCGTCCCGGGGGTATCCCATCGTGGCGATGTCGGGGGATTGGCTGGGTGGACCGCACCGACGTACCGCCGCCATCGAAGGGCGGCCAATGGCGGCGAGCGTCGCAAAACCGTGATCGAGCGCCTCTGAACCGGCCGGTCCGTGGCCTCGCGATCCTCGTTCGCGAGGCCACGGGAGCACCGGAAGCCTCCAGGATGGATGAACGTAGGTTTCAGGCCCCGTTCAAGGCACCATGGCCATCCTGGCGGCATCATCCCACGAGGAACGAGCCATGCGCGCCCACATTTCAGCCCTACTCGCCGCAACCCTGATCCTCGCCCCCGCCGCGGCGTCGGCCCAATACTACGGCGGCGATTTCGATCGGCGGGGCGGCGCCCATGTCGACCGCTACCATCACGGCGACCACGACGACGTCGTCATCCACCGTCCGCAACGGGATTATGGCGACCGAGCCTTCTATGGGGAGCGTCGGTTCTACGGCGAGCGCGAGCACCACCACCATCATCATCACGACGATTATTGAGGCTCCGTCCTCGTCGAGGGTCACCCGGCATATACGGGTGGCCCTGAATGGTTCATAAGGCGACCATGACCACGGGACCCCGGATCAGGGCCTACGAGACGATGCGCGGCTGGTGGGCGACCACCGTCCGCGGGCTTTCGCTCGTCCTGGTCATGGCGCTCGTGGTCCCCGGCGCGATCCATTCCGCCGAGGCACATCGGTCCGTCAGTCACGAACTCTCCATGTCGGCCCCGACGGATGTCGCCCGAACGGATCACGCCGATACCTGCCCGGCCTGCCACGCCAACTGCGGCTGCCACCAAGCCCTGAACGTCGACGTGACGCCTGCCCTCCCGTCCCGCGGGAACGCGCGCGCCTCCTATGCGACCGTAACCACTGCCATCGGATCGGTCTCGCCCGACCGCCTTCCCAGGCCGCCTCGCGCCTGAGGCGACGTCGCCACGTCCGTGGCACGTCCCGGCCGGCCCCTCGCAGGACCCTGCCGCCTCACCATCGCGAAACCCCAGTACGGGACCGTCCCAAGCCGCACGAACGGCGTTGCGACGTCCCCGGCGGACCCGGTCCTTTCCCATGCGTGCATTTCTTTCCGTGGCCTTCCTGGCCATCGGCATCGCCATCGGCGGTGCCTTCCCCCGCGTGTCCGAGGTCGTGCAGGGCGCACTCGCCGCCGCCGGCCTGACGAACGCCCGGGCAGCGCCGCCGACCAACGCAGCCATGATCAAGCCGACGACCGCAGCCGCCGACGACGGGCACGGTCAGGGCGAGCCCGGCCATGAGCATGCCGTGGGTGAGGCTAAGCCGGAAGCGGGCGGCCACAAGCACGCCGAGGGCGAGGCGCACGGCCACGACGAGGAGGGCGAGGGCAAGATCAAGATGTCCGCCGAGCAGGCCGCCGAGCAGGACATCAAGCTGGCGACGGTCGAGGGCGGCACCCTATCGCGCCACCTGCTGGTGCCGGGCACCATCGCCCAGGACGCGGACCGGATCGCACGGGTGCCCGTGCGCGTCGTCGGCACCGTCTCCGAGATGCGAAAGCGCCTCGGCGAGGAGGTCGCCAAGGGCGAGGTCGTGGCCGTCCTCGACAGCCGCGAGGTGGCCGAGGCGAAGAGCGACTTCCTCACCGCGACGGTCAAGGCCGACCTGGAGAAGACGAACTTCGACCGGCAGCAGGCGCTCTGGGACAAGCGGATCTCGGCGGAATCGGCGTTTTTGAACGCCAAGGCCGCATACTCGGAGGCGACCCTGCGCGTCGACCTCGCCCGGCAGAAGCTGTCGGCCCTGGGGCTGAACGCGGCCGAGGTCGCGACGTCCGCCAAGAAGGACGAGACCACCCCGAACCTGTCGTCGCTGCGCCGCTACGAGCTCAAGTCCCCGCTCGCCGGCCGCGTGGTCGAGCGTAAGGTCGATGTCGGAACCGCAGTGGGCAAGGAGGGCGATCCGGCCGACGTCTACACGGTCGCCGACCTGTCCTCCGTGTGGATCGAGCTCGCCATCCCGACCACGGAGCTCTCGAAGGTCCGCGAGGGCGCCAAGGTCACCATCGTCGGAGGCGACGATGGTCCCCGCGGCGAGGGCAAGGTCGTCTTCGTCAGCCCGATCCTCAACCCCGAGACGCGCTCGGCCCGGGTCATCGTCGCCCTGCCGAACAAGGACATGGCCTGGCGCCCCGGCACCTTCGTGACCACCGAGGTCGAGATCGCGCAGGACAAGGTCGGGGTCCGGCTGGCGAAGTCCGCCATCCAGACCATCGGTGGCGAGAAGGTCGTGTTCGTTCGCACAGCGGAGGGCTTCGAACGCCGGGACGTGACCATCGGCAAGGCCGACGACGACGCCTTCGAGATCCTCTCGGGGCTGAAGCCCGGCGACGAGGTTGCTGTCGCCAACTCTTTCGTCCTGAAGGCCGAGCTCGGCAAGGCCGAAGCCGACCACGACCATTGAGCGGGGACCGGCCATGATCTCGAAGATCCTCGACTTCTCCGTCCACCAGCGCTGGCTCGTGGTGCTCCTGTCGCTCTTAGCGGCCGGCTTCGGAGTTTTCTCGCTGACCAAGCTCCCCATCGACGCGGTGCCGGACATCACCAACAACCAGGTGCAGATCAACACCACGGCGCCTTCCCTCAGTCCCGTGGATATCGAGAAGCAGGTGACATACCCGGTCGAGACCGCGCTCGCCGGCATCAAGGGGCTGGAATACACCCGCTCGCTTTCGCGCAACGGGTTCTCCCAGGTCACCGCCGTCTTCTCCGAAAAGCTCGACATCTACTTCGCACGGCAGCAGGTCGCGGAGCGGATCGGCGAGGCCAAGTCGACCCTGCCGCCGGGGGCCGAGCCGCACATGGGCCCGATCTCGACGGGCCTCGGCGAGATCTACATGTGGTCGATCCACTACGCCCAACCGAAGGATCGTAAGGTCTCCCCGGACGGCAAGGCGGGCTGGCAAGGTGACGGGAGCTACCTGACCCCGGAGGGCCAGCGGCTCGCGACCGAGCTCGAACGCACCGCCTACCTGCGTACGGTCCAGGACTGGATCATCCGCCCCCAGGTGAAGACCGTGCCGGGCGTCGCCGGCGTCGACAGCATCGGCGGCTTCGACAAGCAGTACCATGTCCAGCCGGACCCGATGAAGCTGACGGCCCTCGACCTGTCGTTCGCCGACATCGGCCGGGCGCTGGAGGCCAACAACGCCAACCAGGGCGCGCGCTACCTGGAGGACAACGGCGAGGGCTACGTCGTGCGCGCCGCCGGCCGCCTGGAGACCATGGAGGACATCGGCTCCGTGGTCGTGACCACGCGCGGCGGCGTGCCGGTGCGCATCTCCGACATCGCCGAGGTCCGGATCGGGCGCGACCTGCGCACCGGGTCGGGCAGCGAGGACGGGCGCGAGGTCGTCATCGGCACCGCCCTGATGCTGATCGGCGAGAACAGCCGCACCGTGGCGGCGGCCGTCGACGCCCGCATGGCCGAGATCCGCCGCACGCTCCCGCCCGGCGTCGAGGTCCAGACCGTCCTCAACCGGACCCTGCTGGTCGAGGCCACGATCCGGACCGTGGCCAAGAACCTGGCCGAGGGCGCCGCCCTCGTCATCGTCATCCTGTTCCTGCTGCTCGGCAACATCCGCGCCGCCATCGTCACGGCGCTGGTGATCCCGGTGGCGATGCTGATGACCATGACCGGCATGGTCCAGGGTCGGATCAGCGCCAACCTGATGAGCCTCGGCGCCCTCGACTTCGGCCTCATCGTCGATGGGGCCGTCATCATCACCGAGAACGCCCTTCGCCACCTCGCCGAGAGACAGGGGGAGCTCGGGCGCAAGCTCGACCTGGAGGAGCGCCTCGTCACCGTGCGCGCCTCGGCCGAGGAGATGATCAAGCCGTCCCTCTACGGGCAGGCCATCATCATCCTCGTCTACGTGCCGCTGCTCACCTTCACCGGGGTCGAGGGCAAGATGTTCGAGCCGATGGCGCTCACCGTCATCATCGCCCTCGTCTCTGCCTTCGTTCTTTCGCTGACTTTCGTGCCGGCGATGATCGCCATCGTCATCACCGGCAAGGTCACGGAGAAGGACAACGTCATCATCCGCGGGATCAAGGCGGCCTACCGTCCGGTCCTCGGTGCCGCCCTGCGCGTCCCGATGACCTTCGTCGCCGTCGCCCTGGTCCTGCTCGTCGGCGCCGGTTTCCTGTTCACAAAGCTGGGGCAGGAGTTCATCCCCCAGCTCGACGAGAAGAGCATCGCGCTGAACGCCCAGCGCATCCCGTCGACCTCGCTGACCCAGTCGCAGGCGATGCAGCTGAAGGTCGAGCAGGCCATCAGCCGATTCCCCCAGGTCGCCTACGTCTTCTCGAAGACCGGCACCGCCGAGGTCGCCTCCGACCCGATGCCGCCGAGCTCGTCCGACACCTTCGTCATCCTGAAGCCGCAGGAGGAATGGCCCGAACCGGACCTGTCCAAGGCCGACCTGCAGGAGCGGATCGAGAAGACCCTGGGGGGGCTCGCCGGCAACGTCTACGAGTTCTCGCAGCCGATCCAGCTTCGCTTCAACGAGTTGTTGGCCGGCACCCGCGGCGACCTCGCCGTGAAGGTGTTCGGCGAGGAGTTCGAACCGATGCTCAAGGCCGCCAACCAGGTCGCCGCGATCCTGCGCGGGACCGAGGGTGCCGACGACGTCAAGGTCGAGCAGACGGCGGGCCTGCCGTTCCTGGAGATCAAGATCAACAAGACGGAAGCGGCCCGCCTCGGCCTGAGCACGTCCTCGATCCAGGACGTCATCGGCGCGGCCATCGGCGGCCGCGAGGCCGGCATGGTGTTCGAGGGCGACCGCCGCTTCCCCATCGTCGTGCGCCTCAACGACAAGGTGCGCGAGGACCGCGAGGCGCTGGAGAACATCCCGGTGCCCCTGCCTGCGGGACTGAACGGGCGCGCCGCTTCGGTGCTGCTTAAGCAGGTCGCGAGCTTCTCGGTCACGGAAGGGCCGAACCAGATCTCGCGCGAGAACGGGCGGCGGCGGGTCGTGGTCACGGCTAACGTGCGCGGTCGAGACATCGGCTCGCTCGTTTCCGAGGCGCAGGCCAAAGTCGCATCGGGGGTCCAGCTACCGGCGGGCTACTACGTGACCTGGGGCGGGCAGTTCGAGAACCTCGCCTCGGCCCGGCAGCGCCTGATGGTCGTTGTCCCGGTGTGCTTCTTCCTGATCTTCCTGCTGCTGTTCTCGGCCCTGAACTCGGCGCGGGACGCCCTCCTGGTGTTCAGCGCGGTCCCGCTGGCGTTGACCGGCGGCATCGCCGCCCTGTGGCTGCGGGGGATGCCGTTCTCGGTGCCCGCTGCGGTGGGCTTCATCGCCCTGTCCGGGGTGGCGGTGCTCAACGGCCTCGTGATGCTGACCTACATCAAGCAGCTCATTGCGGAAGGGCGGCCACGGCGCGAGGCCATCCTGGAGGGTGCGATGACCCGGCTCCGGCCGGTGGCGATGACGGCCCTCGTGGCATCGCTCGGGTTCGTGCCGATGGCGCTGGCGACCGAGACGGGGGCCGAGATCCAGCGGCCGCTCGCCACCGTGGTGATCGGCGGATTGATCAGCGCGACCCTGCTGACCCTCGTTGTCCTGCCGGCCCTCTACGCGCGCTTCGCTGGTGCCGTCGCCCCGAGGAAGGCCACCGTCGAGAAGGATGGTCCCCATGCACGCCCCGTCCTGCCCCAGGCGGCGGAGTAAGCCGATGCCTCGCCGCCCCATGCTCGCCCTGGCGATGTTGGCGTGGACAGGCGCGGCCTTGGCCGTGGAACCGACGGCCGGCGAGGCGCCGTTCGGATTGGCCTGGGGAACCGTAGACCGAGTCGACGCGCCTTCGATGGTCGACCGCGAGGCGAACCTGACCGGTCTGTACTATTTCCACGACCGTCCGCTCGCCTCGGGACCCGACACCGTCGAGGTGGTCCTGGTGGTGTGCAGGGAGCAGGGCCTGCAGCAGGTCGTCTGGCTCGGGCGGCCACTCGATGGACCGGCTTACGACACCGCCCTGGAGACCATCCGGCGCGAGGGGGTGCGCCGTTACGGCGAGCCACGGCCGGGCCCCGCCCCGGGGTCGCTGGTATGGCCCTCGGGCCGGGCTGTCCTGGCGACGCGCACGTCGCCGGACGGCACCCGCGCGTTGGTGATGTCCATGTCCGGCCCGGATTACGCGGCCTGCTCGGAGAACCACCGCACTGTCACTGGCCACCCCGCCGGTGCCCACATGGCGGACCTGATCGGCGAGACAGTCCCTTGAGTGTGCCGAAGCGTCATGTGCGGGTACGCCTCGTCGCCCATTCGATAATGCTTCGGTATCGGATCATGGGGCGATGACCGGCAAGAAGCTCGCCCGGCAGATCGGGGAATGGGGGGGCGGAAGCAGGCGCCGACGCAAGGTACGGCCGCATGTCCTGAAGGCGGCGCAACGGTCCTTCCTGATGGCGTCGTTGGCCATCGCCGCCGTGCTTTTCTTGTATTGTTGGCTACACACGTAGCGATAAGGCCGCCTGGCGCCCATTGAATGCTTCCGCATGCGGAGCCATCAGGGTGGCGAGAACGATGTCCTCAAGCTCTCGCCATGCTTGTCGGCCTACAACTGGACGGTGTCGCCTCGATAGCGGGCGAAGGTGCCGCGCCCGGACGGCCCGAACAGGACGACGTCGTAGACGTCCGGCTCCATGCCCTCGACCACCATGCCTGGCGATCCGGTCGGCATCCCCGGCACAGCCAGCCCCGTACCCTGGGGCTTCTCCACCAGGAGGCGCTTGATCGCCCCGGCCGGGACGTGCCCCTCGACGACGTAGCCGCCGACCTGGGCGGTGTGGCAGGAGGCGAGTTCCCTCGGGACCCCGAGGCGGACCTTGAGCGGGTTCACGGGCCCCTCGGTCACCGTCACCGTGAACCCGTTTTCGCGGAGGTGCGCCACCCATTTCTCGCAGCAGCCGCAGGTCGGGTCCTTCGTCACCGCGACCGTTGGCAGGCCCTGCGCCAGGGCATGCCGCCCGAAGGCCACCGATGCCGCCATGCCCAGGACCACGGCGCGCCGGGTCGTCCTCGTCGTGTCGATCATGTTCGCTCTCCCGTCCTCACTCGGCTGCCAACGGTAATGTTTCACGTTCGACGGATTTCACCGCGGTATCGGACCTCGGTAGCCCCCAGCCCTTGACCAAGCCGTAGACCGCCGGGATCACCACGAGCGTCAGCACGGTCGACGAGACCATCCCGCCGATCATCGGCACCGCGATGCGCTGCATGACCTCGGAGCCGGCGCCGGTGCTCCAGAGGATGGGGATGAGGCCGGCCATGATGGCGGTGACCGTCATCATCTTCGGGCGCACCCGCTCGACCGCGCCGACCATGATGGCCCGCCGCAAATCCTCGCGGGACAGGGGCCGCCCCTCGCGGTCACAAGCGGCCCGGACCTCGTCGAGGGCGTGGTCGAGGTAGACCAGCATGATCACGCCGGTCTCGGCCGCGACGCCGGCGAGCGCGATGAAGCCGACCGCAACCGCCACGGACATATTGAAGCCCATCCACCACATCAGCCAGATGCCGCCGACCAGGGCGAACGGCAGCGACAGCATGACGATGAGCGTCTCGGTCAGGCGCCGGAAGTTGATGAACAGCAGCAGGAAGACGACGAGCAGCGTCAGCGGCACCACCACCTTCATGCGCGCCTCGGCCCGCTCCAGGTACTCGTACTGCCCGCTCCACTGCAAGGTCGTGCCCTGGGGCAGTTTCACCTCCCTCGATACGGCGGCGCGTGCGTCGGCGACGTAGCCGCCGAGGTCGCGTCCGCTCAGGTCGACGAAGATGTAGACCGCGAGCTGGCCGTTCTCGGTGCGGATCGAGGTCGGTCCGCGGGTCAGCGCCACCTTGGCGACCTCGCGCAACGGCACCGTGCCCCCGGCCGGCAGCGGCACCTGCACCTCGTCGGCGATGGCCCGCGGATCGGACCGGAAGGCCCGCGGGTAGCGCACGTTGACCGTGTAGCGCTCGCGCCCTTCGACGGTGTTCGTCACGCTCTGGCCGCCGAGTGCGGTCGCGATGACGTCCTGCACGTCCCCAACCATCAGGCCGTAACGGCCGAGCGCCTCCCGGTCCGGTGTGATGTCGAGGAAGTAGCCGCCGATGACCCGCTCGGCGTAGGCGCTGGACGTGCCCGGCACGTTGCGCACCACCGCCTCGACCTGGCGGGCGACGCCCTCCATCTCCTTCAGGTCCGTTCCCAGCACCTTGATGCCGACGGGCGTGCGGATGCCGGTCGAGAGCATGTCGATGCGGGCGCGGATCGGCTGCGTCCAGGCGTTCGACACGCCCGGGAACTGCAGCGCCTTGTCCATCTCGGCCTTGAGCGAGGCCTGCGTCACCCCCGGGCGCCACTCTGCCTGAGGCTTCAGGGTGATGATGGTCTCGAACATCTCCATCGGCGCCGGGTCGGTCGCGGTGTTGGCGCGACCTGCCTTGCCGTAGACCGAGGCCACCTCCGGGAAGGACTTGATGATGCGGTCCTGGGTCGCCAGCAGCTCGGCGGCCTTGGTCACCGACACGCCCGGCAGGGTCGTCGGCATGTACATCAGCGTGCCCTCGTTCAGGTCGGGCATGAACTCGGAACCGAGTTGCCGGGCCGGCCAGACGGTCGCCGCGAGGATGCCAAGGGCGAGCAGGATGGTGAGGACGCGAGCTCGCAGCACGCCGGCGATGAGCGGCCGGTAGAGCCAGATGAGGAGCCTGTTCAGCGGGTTGCGGTGCTCCGGGATGATCCGGCCCCGCACGAACAGCACCATCAGCGCCGGAACCAGGGTCACCGACAGGATCGCGGCCGCCGCCATGGCGAAGGTCTTGGTGAAGGCCAGCGGCCCGAACAGCCGTCCTTCCTGGCTCTCCAGGGTGAAGATGGGCAGGAACGAGACCGTGATGATGAGGAGCGAGAAGAACAACGACGGACCGACCTCGGAGGCTGCCTCCACCAGGATCTCGACCCGGGGCTTGCCCGGCGGCGCCCGCTCCAGGTGCTTGTGGGCGTTCTCGATCATGACGATGGCGGCGTCGATCATGGCGCCGACCGCGATGGCGATGCCGCCGAGGCTCATGATGTTGG
>CAZZZJ010000020.1:0-17844 GCA_964658355.1 Beijerinckiaceae bacterium | reverse complement strand
AGCCAGAACTCGACCTCGTAGCCATGCGGGCGGCCGCGCATGTTCCAGAGCTCGAGGGCTCGGAGACGGATGTCGCCGTCGGTCTGCGTGGTCACGGGGGGCATGCGTGGTTTCCATGAGGTTCGGGATCGACGGTCATGGGCGGCGACGCCTATGCCGGAGGCGTCGCCGCCGACGCCCTGTGCAAGGCGATATGACGCTTAGCCATCGCCCCTTGGATCAGGGTCGCGATGGCGTAGCCCACGGCGCCGACGGCCAGGGCGGTCGCCAAGGGCGCCGTCCCGCCGCGTGACCCCCGCCCCGGATGTCCGCCGCGGCTCGATCGCTCCGCCTTCCGGATGCCGGCCCGCCCACGCTCCAGGGTGTCCTGCGCCAGATTGGTCGCCCGTTCGGCGACGCCACTCACAGCGTCGCTGGCCCGCGAGAAGATCTCGTCGGCGGCACCCTCGATGCGACGACCGTCCTCGATGCCGGGATCCTCGCCGTCCGTGGACTGGCCGTGCTGGTGATGGGGCTCGGTCATGGCCGGATGTCCGTTCGGGATCGGGGGCCCTGCCGGGCATAAACAGCCCGGCAGGAAAATGCGTCGTTCACACGACGCCGATGGTGTTCACGACCGCCGTGGTGCCGGGTGACGCCCAGGCCGCGCCCAAGGCCTCGCGGCGCTCCCGCATCGAGCGGACGGTGCCGCCGAGATAGACGGTTCCGCCATCAGCCTTGACGGTCACGGTCTTCGGATCGAACAGCCACGAACGATCCAGCGCCTCGCTGATGCTGTCGCTGACGGCCTCGACGTCGACCTGGGGCTTGACCACGATCCGGTTGTCCAGCGCGATGACACCGGACAACTGCCTGAGCTCGCGCTCGGCGACCTCGGACTGGAAACGGTGGTCGACCTCGCCCGTGAGGGTGACGGTGCCCTTCGCAACCCTCACCATGACGCGATCCGGCGGGACCGCCACGTTCCAGGCGAGACGGGCGACGGCGGTCGCGGCGATGTCCTCGTCGGACCGCTTGCGGGCATACGGCACCACGACCTCGATCTCCTGGACGAGCGCCCTGACGCCGCGGACGCGACAGGCGGCGGCCTCGGCCGCGATCTTCTCGTCGTAGGTGCCGACCTGACCGGACAGAGCGACCACGCCGTCCTTGGCCGTGACGCCGATCTCGGACGAGGTCACCGCCGGGTCCCAGATGAGTTCGGCCGTGACCCGGTGCTGCAGGCTGGTGTCGTGGGACATGATGGTCTCCGTGGGCGTGCCTGGATCGGCGATGCGGGGAATGGCTGTCCGGCGTCCATGTCGAAACATGTCCCGGCATTCGGCGAACGTAGGCGGCGGGGCCGGCTCGATCCTTGATCCAGCGCAAGGATCGCGCGCCACCCAACCCCTGGTGATCGAATGGTCGGCTCGCGCGATGGGTGCGCTTTTGCTCCGAACACCGACGTTGATCTCGATCAAAGACCGATCACGACGGGGGGACCATTCTCCGGATCGGGATCGGTCGAACCAGGGTACGACCGGATATCGAAAGTCTTGCGGGACATGAACACGCTCGTCGCATCGTGGACCAACACCGCCAACGACCGTGTGAGGCCGATTTCGGCACCGCTCGACCCGTTGGCAGAGAGCTTCCGGATGATGGGGCTCGCCGTGATCGGGTCGGCAGCCGTCGTCTCCATCATGTGGCTCGTATCCTGAGGACCGTCGCCGACGTCGCCGTACCGACGAGGCGGCTCGACGCCTGGATCTTCGATGTCGACGGGGTCCTGCTCGCCTCGCCCCACGAGCGCGCCTGGCGCGAGGCGCTCCGTGGCATCGCCGACCCGGACCGCTTCACCACCGCGATGTATCAGGCCCGTGTCGCCGGCAGGTCGAGGCAGGACGGAGCCCGCGCGGCCCTGATCGCCCTGGACGTGGAGGATGCCGAGCGCGTGGCCCCCGCCTATGCCGCCGCCAAGCAGCGACGCCTGGAGGACATCAGCGCGACCGAGGGGGTCGTCGCTTTCAGAGACGCGCTCGTCTTGGTTCGCAAGCTCATGGCGGCCGGCTGGCCGCTCGCCGCGGCCTCGTCCTCGAAGAACGCGGAAGCGATGATGAGGAAGGTCGCCCTCGACCAGGGGACGCTGTTCGACGCGTTCGCCATTACGGTCTGCGGCCGCGACCTTCCGCGCGGAAAGCCCGATCCCGGCATCTTCCTCCTGGCGGCCCGGGAACTCGGCGTCGTCCCGGCCCGATCCGTCGTCGTCGAGGATGCGCCGGCCGGCATCGTCGCCGCGCTGGCCGGCGGCATGGCGGCCATCGGCGTCGCCAGGCTCCGGGATGCCGAAGATCTCCGAGCCGCGGGCGCCCAGTGCGTGGTGAGCAGCCTCGATGAGGTGCGGATCCCCGACCGGGAGCCATCCTCCGAACGCCGGACCGTCGCATGACAGGACCTCGCTCGATGGATCAGGCACTTCTTCCGACCGAAGACCCGGCCTGGCTCCTGAGCGAGATCGGCTACGACCCGCTGCGCGAGAGCAGTTTCGAGACGCGCTTCGCGATCAGCAACGGCTTCCTCGGCCTGCGGGGCGGCCTGGCGACGGATCTCGGCGCGTGCCGGACGCTTCCTCCGCGCACCTACGTCGCCGGGCTGTTCGATACGCCGCCGATGAATGCGCCGATCCCCGAACGCATCCCGGCACCCGACTGGCTCCAGCTTCGCCTCGTGCTTCCGGACGGTCCGTTCCTGAGTTGCCCGGACCCGTCGTCCCGCGACGTGACCCTGGACATGAGGCGCGGTGTCCTGCTCACGCAGGTCCGCCAAGCCCCGGGTGCCGCGCTCGGCATTCGCCTATCGACACTGCGGCTGGTCTCGCTGGAGACGCGCGGCATCATCCTGCAACGGGTCGAGATCCGTGTCGAACACGGAATGGGCGACATCACGCTCGACGTGACGTGCGGGGAGGCGTCCCCCCTCCTGATCCCGGTCACGGCGGCACCCGACCTCGGCGTCTGGCAGACGCGGCAATCGGGCAAGACCCTTGCCATCGCCATGGACGTCGCGCTGTCGGTCGACGGGCAGGCGTATCCGCCAACCAGCCTGACCGCCGGGAAGGGATCGTGGAAGCTGTCCGTCCGGGCCGGTCAAACCGTGGATCTACAGCGCATTCTCGCCGTGACGCGGGACGATGGGCCCGTCGAAGAACCCGGCGGCCGCGCCCGTTCGGATCTGGATCTCGCATCCGGCCGCGGCTGGAAAAGTCTCCTCGCACGGCACGAAACGGCTTGGCGCGAACGGTGGGACTGCAGCGACGTGGTGGTCGAGGGAGACCCGGCGGCCCAGACGGCCTTGCGGTTCGCCATCCACCACCTCAACGGCGCGGCCAACCCTGGGGACGAACGCGTGTCCATCGGCGCGCGCGCCCTGACGGGGGACGACTATCTCGGCCACGTCTTCTGGGACACGGAGATCTTCCTCCTGCCCTTCTACGTGATGACGTGGCCCGAGGCCGCCCGTAGCCTGCTGATGTATCGCTTCCGGACATTGGAGGCGGCGCGGGCCAAGGCCGTGCGGATGGGCTGGCGCGGTGCGCTCTACGCGTGGGAATCCGCGGATACAGGCGACGAGGCGACCCCCGCCCAGGTTGTCGGTCCCGACCGCAAGATCGTCGACATCCTGTGCGGAACCCAGGAGCAGCACGTCAGCGCCGACGTGGCCTATGCCGTCTGGCAGTATTGGCAGGCGACCGACGATGCCGCGTTCCTGCTGGAGGCCGGCGCGGAGATCATCCTGGAGACCGCCCGTTTCTGGTGGAGCCGCGCGGGCCTCGAAGCC
This sequence comes from Beijerinckiaceae bacterium, assembly GCA_964658355.1. Taxonomy (GTDB): domain Bacteria; phylum Pseudomonadota; class Alphaproteobacteria; order Rhizobiales; family Beijerinckiaceae; genus Methylobacterium. The sequence continues at coordinate 14,028 of CAZZZJ010000020.1, read as the reverse complement.
GATGGCCTCCACCACATCCGAGGTATAATCGGACCGGACGAGTACCACGAGACCATCGACGACAACGCCTTCACCAGCGTCATGGCCCGCTGGAACCTCATCCGGGGCTTGGAGGTCGCAACGCTGTTGAGCCAGCGCTGGCCGGACCGGTGGGCGACGCTCTCGGCAAGCCTCGACCTCGATGCAGCCGAACTCGAGGGCTGGCGCACGACCGCCGCGACGATGGCGACCGGGCTCGATGCGGCGACCGGCCTGTTCGAGCAGTTCGAGGGCTACGCGGACCTGCAACCCGTCGACCTGTCGGCCTACGCCGGTCGGTCCGTGCCGATGGACGTCGTCCTCGGGCGCGAGCGCACCCAGGCCTCGCAGGTGATCAAGCAGGCCGATGTCGTCGCCCTGCTAGCCCTGCTCCCCGACGAGTTCCCGGGCGCCGCGGGCGCGGTCAACTTCGCTCACTACGCCCCTCGATGCGGCCATGGCAGTTCCCTCAGCCGCGCCCTGCACGGTGTCGCGGCCGCCAGGTTGGGGAAGTCGGAGATGGCGTTGCATTACTTTCGCGAGACCGCGGCCATCGATCTCGGCGACAGCCGCGTGGCGATTGCCGGCGGCGTCCACATCGCGGCGCTGGGCGGCATTTGGCTCGTGGCGATCTTCGGATTCGCCGGTCTCGTCGTCCGTGACGACGGCCTTGCCTTCACCCCCCGATTGCCGGCTGGATGGATGAGGCTCTCGTTCCCGGTGCAGTGGCGGGGCCGGGACCTCGTCGTGACGGTCGATCCCGCAGGGCAGGTGCTCGACGCCACCCTGAGGAGCGGCGATGCGATGGTCGTCTCGGTCGGTCACGTTCGTCGGACGCTCAGGGTCGGTGATCCGATCCGCATCTCGCTTTCCTCGTCGCCAACGCTGGTCGCGGCCTGAGCGGCCATCGCAGGGGTCGCCGAGCACGGCACGCCGCTGGAGGCGAAGCTCGCCCGGCTCAGCCGCGCCCTCCTCGTCATCGTCCTCGCCCTCTGCGCCGTGATCATCCTCGTCGGCTGGCCCACGGGCAACGCGCTCCTCTACAGGGTCGATGTCGGCATCTCGCCCGCCGTCGCGGCCGTGCCCGAGGGCCCGCTCGCGGCGTCGGTCCGCCCTCACCGCGAACCTGTTCACGAACGCTTGGCTCCGGGGGCCTTCACGCCCTTCGTCGTGATCGAGCTCGTGAAACCCGGTCGGGGATGGGGTCGACCCGCAGGATAGGGATCGAACCGCAAATCCCGGCCCGCGGACATTCCGGCGCTCGTTCGAACGAGCGTGGCCGGGATATGATTCTTGACGTTCCCGGCGAACGACCGTCAGTGGCTCAGGAGACAACAGATGGGAACGTGCTCCAGCAGGTTGCGGGTGACGCTCCCGAAGATCACGTCCCGCATGCGAGCGTGGCCGTAGGCCCCGGCGATGATCAGGTCGGCACCTTCCTGCTGCGCGATCAGGAGCAGCTCGGCGGCCACGCCGAGCTTCGAGGGCGACCGGAGGATGGTCGTGGCGGTGACGCCATGCCGGGACAGATAGCCCTGGGTTTCGCCGGCGCCCTTCCAGTCGCCTTCGTCGCCGAGAGCGACGATGAGCACCTCGTCGGCCATCCTCAGGAACGGCAGGCCGTCGGAGACGGCGCGACGCGCCTCCCGGGTATCCTTCCAGGCAACGACGATCCGCCTCGCGGCGACCGTCTCGACGGAAGGCGGGGCGATGAGGACCGGCCGGCCAAGGCGCAGCACCAACTCGCCGGGCTCGATGGACGAGCACCAGTCCTCGACGCCTGCGCTCCGGTATCGACTGACCACGACGAGGTCGGCGGACCTGGCCTGCTGAACCAGGAACGCCATGGGATCGGCCTTCGCGGAACGCCATTCGGCCTCGCAGGTATCGGCCGTGACCTCATGGAACCGTGCCTCCACCTGCGAAAGCGCGTCGGTCGCACGGACGGTGGCCTGATCGACGAACTGGCTGTTGATGTAGGCGCCCCGGCCATACAGGTTCGGCGGCAGAGCCTGCCGGGCCGCGACGCCGATCAGCCGGGCCCCGAAGCGCCGGGCCAAGGTGCCTGCGAGCCTGAGGCGCGCGGATGAAGACGCCCCTGGGTCCAACGGAACCATCACGCTCGTGAACGTCATGACCGACCCTTCATAGCCCCCCATCGACCAGCAGGCGCGCCGAACGATCAGCCAGGGCGGAACCTACGTCGAGATGGATCTCTCAGCGAGAGCCCGTAGACGGGCTACCCCTCGGGTATCCGGCACCGACGAGACATCCCGCCCCATCGGCGATCTCTCGTTCCTCGTCGGCCTTGATGATGAGGACCGGCACGGTCGAGCCGGTCCGGTCGATGCGCGAACACTTTTGCGCATTGCGGTCCGGGTCGAGGTCCAGGCCGAGGAAGGCGAGGCTCCCGCAGACGGATGCCCGGATGGCCGCCGCGTTCTCGCCGATGCCACCGGTGAAGACGAAAGCATCGAGGCCGCCGAGGGCGGCGACGAGGGAGCCGGTCTCGCGCACGATGCGGTAGGCGAAAAGGTCGAGCGCCGCGCGGGCCTCGGGCGCCGGGCTCGCCTCAAGGACCCGGACGTCGTCGCTGATGCCGGAGACGCCGAGAAGGCCGGAGCGCCGTTCGAGCAGGTCGGCCACCTCGGATGCGGCCATGCCCTGCGACTGGATCAAATGGAGCACGAGGCCGGGATCGACGGTGCCGGACCGGGTGCCCATCATCAGGCCCCCGAGGGTCGTGAGCCCCATCGTGGTCGCTACGCTGCGTCCCCCCGCCAGGGCACAGAGGCTGGCGCCGTGGCCGAGATGGGCGACGACGACGCGTCCCTTCGCCGTCTCGCCGATAAGCCGGGGCAGTACGCGTGCGATGTGGGCGTAGGACAGGCCGTGGAAGCCGAAGCGCAGGAGGCCGTCCTCGGTCAGCGCGCGCGGGATCGCCTCGATCTGGGCCAACCGGTCCTGGGTCCGGTGGAAAGCGGTGTCGAAGCAGGCGACCTGCGGCTGGCCGGGCCACGCCTCCTCGACGGCCGCGATGCAGGCGAGCCCCTGCGGTTGGTGGCCGGGGGCGAACGGCACCAACGCTTTCAACTCGGCAAGCAGCGCTTCGTCGACCCGGGCGGGGCCGGCGTGGCGGGCGCCGCCATGGACGATCCGGTGACCAACCGCATGGAGTTCGAGGTCCGGAAGGCGTCGCAGGCGCGTGAGGAGCCAGCCCACGACGGCGCCCAGGTCGCCATCCGGCGGGACGTCGCCACCGAGGTCGATGTCACCATGCACCGTCAGTTCGGCGACATCGCCGATCCCGGCGACGTGCACGCGCCAGAGGGCGGCGTCCTCGCCGTCCCGGAACAGGGCGCAGCGCAGACTGGACGAGCCGGCATTGAGGGCGAGGATCATGCGCATCTCCGGGCGAGCCCACGAGTGCCACGGCTCGTGCGGACGCGGCGTGATCCAGATCAAAGAACCAGACCTCGGGGGATGCGACGACGGACCCCGACAGGGCGCTGCTTCGCCCAGCGATGCCCGGGGGTCCGAGATGTCTGTTGCAAGCGATCCGATGCGTACCGTCGTCCGGGATCTCGGCGGGAAGCCGATGACACTCGACTTCGTGCCCGGGCCGCTGGGACCGACCGGCCTCGACGCCATCGACGCGTATTGGCGCGCGGCGAACTACCTGTCGGTCGGACAGATCTACCTGCTCGACAACCCGCTCCTGCGCGAGCCCCTCACCATCGCGGACGTGAAGCCGCGGCTCCTCGGCCACTGGGGCACGACCCCGGGGCTGAACTTCATCTACGCCCACCTCAACCGGGCCATCGTCCTGCGCGACCTCGACATGATGGCCGTGTGGGGACCCGGACACGGCGCGCCCGGGCTCGTGGCGAACGCCTACCTCGAAGGGACCTACAGTGAGGTCTACCCGGACGTCGGCCCTGACATCGACGGGATGCGCCGCCTGTTCCGGCAGTTCTCGTTCCCCGGCGGCATCCCGAGCCATGCGTCGCCCGAACTGCCGGGCTCGATCCACGAGGGGGGCGAACTCGGCTATTGTCTGATCCACGCCTTCGGGGCCGCGCTCGACAATCCGGGGCTGATCGTCGCCTGTGTGATCGGAGACGGCGAGGCCGAGACCGGGCCGCTCGCGGCCTCGTGGCATGCCTCGAAGTTCCTCGATCCCGTCGGCGACGGCACGGTGCTGCCGATCCTCCACCTCAACGGCTACAAGATCGCAAACCCGACGATCCTCGCGCGGATGCCGCCGGCGGAGTTGCGCAGCCTCCTCGTCGGCTACGGCTACGAGCCGCTGTTCGTCGAGGGCGACGAACCCGGACCGATGCACCAGGCGATGGCGACGGCCCTCGACTTCGCCCTCGACCGGATCGCCGAGATCCGGGAACTCGCCCCGAACCGCGATGTCGGTCGGCCGAACTGGCCGATGATCGTGCTGCGAAGCCCGAAGGGCTGGACCGGGCCGAAGACGGTCGACGGCAAGCCTGTCGAAGGGACGTGGCGGTCGCACCAAGTTCCCGTCGCGGCCCTGCGGGAGAACCCGGAGCACCTCGCGATCCTGGAAGCCTGGATGCGGTCGTACCGGCCGCAAGAACTGTTCGATGACGCCGGCCGTCTCGTGCCTGCCCTGGCCGCCCTGCATCCCCGCGGCGAGCGGCGGCTGAGCGCCAATCCCCACGCCAACGGGGGACGCGATCCACGACCCCTACGCCTGCCCGATCTCGCCGACTACGCCATCGCGATGCCCTCGCATGGCACCGTGGTCGCCGAGGGCACCCGGGTGCTCGGCCGCTACCTGCGCGACGTGCTCGACCTCAACGCGGCCAGCCGCAACTTCCGCCTGATGGGTCCGGACGAGACCCTGTCCAACCGCCTCGACGCCGTGTTCGACGTCACCGACCGGGTCTGGCGGGAGGCCATCCTTCCCACCGACGAGCACCTCGCCCGCCAGGGTCGGGTGATGGAGGTGCTCTCCGAACACCTCTGCGAGGGCTGGCTCGAAGGCTACCTACTGACGGGCCGGCACGGCGTCTTCGCCTGCTACGAGGCCTTCATCCACATCGTCGATTCCATGGTGAACCAGCACGCCAAGTGGCTGAAGGCCTCCCGCGCCCTGGCCTGGCGCAAGCCGGTGCCCTCGCTCAACATCCTTCTGACCTCGCATGTCTGGCGCCAGGACCAGAACGGCTTCAGCCACCAGGACCCGGGCTTCATCGACTTCGTCGCGAACAAAAAGGGCGACACGGCGCGGGTCTACCTGCCGCCGGACGCCAACTGCCTGCTCTGGGTGATGGACCACTGCCTGCGGACGCACGACCGCATCAACGTCGTCGTGGCGGGCAAGCAGCCCGCCCTGCAGTGGCTCGGCGTGGACGAGGCCGCCCGGCATTGCGCGGCCGGGATCGGCGTCTGGGACTGGGCCTCGAACGACGCCGACGGGGAGCCGGACGTGGTCATGGCCTGTGCCGGGGACGTCCCCACGATGGAGACGCTGGCGGCCGTCGCGTGGCTGCGCGACCGCATGCCCGCCATCCGGATCAGGGTCGTCAACGTCGTCGACCTGATGACGCTGCCCTCGCCCGACATGCATCCGCACGGGCTCGACGACACCACCTTCGACAGCCTGTTCACCCGGGACCGGCCGGTCGTGCTGGCCTATCACGGCTATCCGTGGCTGGTTCATCGCCTGACCTACCGGCGCACTAACCACGGACACATCCACGTCCACGGCTTCGTTGAGGAGGGGACGACCACGACCCCCTTCGACATGGCGGTGCTGAACGGCCTCGACCGCTACCACCTCGCGCTTGCGGCCCTGAAATGGTCCTCCGGTCTCGGCCCGCATGTGGAGCATGCCGAGGAGGAACTCCGCGACCTGCTGGCGCTGCATCGCGAGCACGTCTGCCGCACGGGGGAGGACCTGCCGCAGGTGCGTGACTGGGCCTGGACGGACCATGCGCTCGCACCCGGCCGGGCGAGGACGATCACCGCCTCGGTCGACCTGCAGATACCGAACGAGGTCGTGGAATACGAGACCGGCCCCGAGATCCAGAGGTCCTAGACATCGCCGTCCCGGTATCGATGCGGCGGCAGGCTCGGTCGCGCATGCACCCCTGCCGAACGCGCCGATGGCCCTGCCGGAGCCACGACCCACCGAACCCGGAGCTTCCCGTGTCCCTGCGCCTTGCCTTATCGATGCTCCTCCTTACCGGCCTGATGGGGACCATGGCGACCGCTACCGACGGACAGGTCCAACGCGGCAAGACCTTCGTCGAGGCGAACTGCGCCACATGTCATGCCGTCGGACGGATCGGGGCGAGCCCAATCAACGTCGCGCCTGCGTTCCGGGACCTTCATACGAAGTATCCGGTCGAGGACTTGGCCGAGGCCCTGGCGGAAGGCATCACCACCGGACATCCGACCATGCCGGAATTCCAGCTTGAACCCGACCAGATCACGGACGTGTTGGCCTACCTGAAGTCCCTGGAGCACTGATTGCGGCGGCAGGTCGGGACCGTCCCGCCGAGACATCTGCGCGGTACAGCGGTCACGAACGCTCAGGTTGAGAGGGACTCCCACGCCCGCCTCGCAATCCCCATGGAACGAACGTTGTCGACGCTTGTCGCGGAGGCTGCGCAAATTCGGATAGCCGCTCCGCGAAATCACTCCGGCCTATGGCACGGTTTCCGGTGAGGGTTGCGGTAGCCGGACCCTACATCCCCGTCACGACGGCATCACGCCAACGGACGGAGACGAGACATGAGACATACTCCGATCACGGCTGCATTCCTGGCCTGCACGATGGTGGTCGCGACCCCGGCGCTCGCGATCACCGTGACCAACCAGGACAAGGGCGAGCACACCCTCACGGTGGACAAGGGCGAGGCACAGGCCACCCAGAAACTGGCGGCGGGGGCCTCGGCCGAGGTCGAGTGCAAGGAAGGCTGCGAGCTTCGCGTCGCGGGTTCTGGATACGGCCGCTCGGTGAAGACGGGCGACAAGCTCGTGATCGCCGGTGGAATGATCCGCTTCTCCGACGAGGACATCGTCACCGGGTCCACCCGATCCACGAAGTGACGAGACGGGCATCAGCTTCCTGGGAGGGTCGAGGCAACCCTCTCGATCCGCTGGCGAAACCGTAGGATCGACCATGCCGAGGCACGCCTGCATCGACCCTCAGGACCAGTACGCGCAGGCCGAGGTCCTGGTCACGTTTGAGACGATGCCCGACGGGGTCCGGCTGGTCTCGGCGCACGACGCATCGGACGACGACATCCTCCCCGAACTTGAGGACCTCCAGCGTCGAGCTCTCGAAAGCGAGATCCTCGACGATTATCGGCATCCCCGCGGGGCCGGGCTGCCAACGGGATCGTGACGACGCATCGGAATCCGCCGCGGATCGTCGGTACGGCGCCGGTCCATCTCACGAGGCACGGCGCTTCCCCGTAAGGACGCGACCCGTCAGTCCGGGACGGGCCTTGCCGGGTCGATGCCGACCGCCTTTGCGATGGCCTCGATTTGCGTCGACTGCGCGGCCAGCATGCCTTCGAGCCCTTCCATGCGGATGCGGTCGAGCTTGTCGTGCAGGGCCATAATCTCGACCTCGGCCTTGAGGTTGATCTCGTAGTCGAGGCCGGCCGCCAGCCGATCCCGCACCGCCTGACGGTTCTGCGACATGAGGATCACCGGCGCCTGGAGCGCGGCGACCATCGACAGGATCAGGTTGAGGAAGATGTACGGATAGGGGTCGAACCCGTCGGCCCGGCCGAGGATGACGGTGTTCACCACGACCCATGCGCCGAGCATCCCCGTGAACACGAGGATGAAGCCCCACGAACCGCCCAACTGGGCAACGCGATCCGCGAGGCGCTCGCCGAACGTCTGGTGCTCGACGAGGACGCGGTTCACGTCCCGGGACACGTGGCACCTTTTTGCGATGTGGAGGATCACCCGCCGCTCACGCTCGGACAATCCCTCCAATCCGGCCTCCATCAGCTGGCGGGCGAGGCGGGTGACCGCGCCGTCGACGGGCGGCTTTCCGGCGGCCAGGGGGCCTGCCGTGGCAGATCGGGGGACCGTGCCGGTCGCGGGGGCGCGGTTATCCATCAGTGGCTCAGGAAGCTGCAGACGGGGGCGTAGCGCAGGACATCCCCGGTGACGCCGCCGAGGACCATCTCCCGCACCCGGCCGTGTCCGTAGGCCCCTAGGACGATCAGGTCCGACGCGTGTTCGGATGCAAGGTCGAGCAGGGTCTCCGCATCGCTCGTCCCCTCGGACAGGTGCTCGGAAGCGGTTGAATGGATGCCGTGCGTCGAGAGGTAGGCGGCCACGTCCACGGCTCCGGTGGCCTCGTCGGCGCGCGTGACCGCGACGACGTCGACCCGGCCCGCCAGACGCAGGATCGGCAAGGCGTCCATGACCGCGCGACGGGCCTCCCGCGTGTCCTTCCACGCCACCATCGCGCGTCGCACTTCGAGGTGGTCGATGCCGGGCGGCACGACGAGCACCGGGCGTCCCGCGGCGAGGACGACGGAGGCGGGGTCGAGCGGGCGGATGCACCCGGTCGCTTCGGCCTTGTCTCCCCGTCCGACGACGATGAGGTCGGCCGCCCGGGCCTGGCTCGCCAAAAAGGCCAGACCGGGCTCGACGGCGGAGCGCCACGAGACCCTGCTCCGGTTCCCGACCGCCACCCGGAACAGGTCCTGCGCCCGGGCGAGCCCGTCGAGGACGGCCCGTTCGTTCAGGCCCGGAAGGAATGCGGCGGCGCCCATCGGTCCGACCTGTGCCGCGATATGGTCGGGCATCTGCGCGGCGACGCCGATCGTCCGGGCATCGGAGGCGTCCGCGAGAAAGGCCGCGATGGATGTCCGGGCGTCTGCGTCGCCGGCGAGGTCGACGGACACCATGATGCTGGCGATGGTCATGGATGGCGCGCCTCGACTGGATAAGGGACGCTCGGGATGCCCGTTCCGGACGGCGACGTCCTTGACCCAGCGCAAACGCGGCGTCGCCGATCCGCTCCACCCGAACCGGGACCTGCCTAGCGTGGATCACGGCCTCCTCGGGCGACGCCGGGAAACGGGAAGCACCGTCCGCGCGCATCGACTCGGTGTCGCCGATGCCCGCTCCGTCTGGGGACGGGTTTGCGCTGGATCAACGATGGCCCCTCGATGCCCGGGCATGGTCTTCCTTTCATCGTCGGAGCCCTCCCATGTCGTACGCCAGCATCATCGTCGCCGTTGACCCCGGGGAGCAGGCGGTGCCGCGCGTGACGCTCGCGGCGCATCTGGCGCGAAAGCTCGATGCGCGTCTCATCGGCGTCGCGGCCTGGCAACCGGATTACCCGCGGGGGTTCGGCGAGACCGCGGTGCCGACCGGATACGGGGTCGAGGAGATCCGCCAAAAGGCCCTCGATGAGCTGAAGGCGGCGGCAGAAGCATTCCGCCTCGCGGCCGAACCGGCCGAGCGGACCGAGTGGCGTTCCGAACTCATGGAAAGCGTCACGTACCTCGCAGAGCAATCGCGGGTGGCCGACCTCGTCGTGGTCGGGCGTCAGGGGGCGAACGACCGACCGCAGCTCGCAGCCGCCGTGGCCCCCGGCGACGCGCTGATGGCCGTGGGCAGGCCCGTGCTCGTGGTCCCGCGCGGCGTGGAACGCCTGTCGGCGTCCCGCGTGGTCGTGGCCTGGAAGAATACCATGCAGAGCCGCCGGGCGATCTCGGACGGGATGCCGTTCCTGAAGCTCGCCGAGGCGGTCCAAGTCGTCCAGGTTGCCGACGATGGCGACCGGGTCGAGTTGGACGACGTCGTGGCCTATCTCGGCTTGCACGGTGTGAAAGCCGCGGGAATCCTCAAGGCACCGAACGGGGGCGGCACGGCCGAGGCCCTCCTCGATGCCGCCGAGGGCTTCGGGGCTGACCTGATCGTCAGCGGGGCCTTCGGATACAGCCGCCTTCGGGAATGGTTCTTCGGCGGGGTCACGCGCAACCTCCTCGACCACAGTCTGGTCTGTTGCCTGATGTCCCATTGACCCGCGTGAGGCCCAGTGATGGCGGGGGAGCTTGGAATGGCCTGGATGAGCTGGTTGCGCGACCGCTTCATCGACACGAAGGCGAGCGGCCGGCTGCGGATTCCGGTCCGCGGCTCGGGATCGGAGCCGCCCCTGACACCACCGGCCCCGGTGGTGCGCCCATGACGGTCGAGGATCAGGCCGAGACCATCGCTTTCCTCAAAGGCGAGGCCGCCCTCCTGGGGCTTCCGGTCGACACCATCACGACGCATATCTCGACCGTTCTCATGGCTGGCGACCGTGCGTTCAAGCTCAAGCGCCCCGTTCGCTTTCCCTACCTGGATTTCTCGACCGCCGGTCGCCGGCTGGCCTTCTGTAAGGCCGAACTCGACTTGAACCGTCGCACGGCGCCCGAACTTTATCTCGGAGTCCGCCGGATCACCCGGGGAGCCGACGGACGGCTGGCCTTCGACGGCACCGGCCCCCTCGTCGACGCGATCGTGGAAATGCGCAGCTTCGCGCAGCACGACCTTCTCGACAACATGGCGCAGCGCGATGCGCTCACCCCGGCACTGATCACCGATCTCGCGCATCGCATCGCGCAGTTCCATCGCGGCGCGGCGGTCAGCCTCGATCACGGAGGTGCAGCCGGACTCGCCGCGGTCCTCGACATGAACGACCGCTCGCTGCGCGCGGTGGCCCTCGTTCCGGACGAGGCGGCGGACGCCCTCCGCGCCGCCTTCCGAAGCGCCTTCGAACGGCACGCTCCCATACTGGAGAAGCGGCGTCTGGCCGGGAAGGTGCGCCGCTGCCACGGCGATCTCATCCTTCGCAACATCTGCCTCGTCGACGGCGTGCCGACGCTGTTCGACTGCATCGAGTTCGACGACGATATCGCGACCATCGACGTCCTCTACGACCTTGCCTTCCTGCTGATGGATCTCTGGCACCGCGACCGGGGCGACCTCGCCAACCTCCTGTTCAATCGCTACCTCGACGAGACGGACGAGGCTTCCGGCATCGGAACGCTGCCGTTCTTCATGGCGGTCCGTGCTGCCATCCGTAGCCATGTCTCGGCGGCTCAGGCGGCCGGTCAGCCTGCGGACGAAGCCGCCGAGACGCTCTCCGAGGCGCGCGCCTATCACGACCTCGCCCTGTCGCTGCTTGCGGGTTCGGACGCCACGCTCGTCGCGGTCGGGGGCTTCAGCGGATCGGGCAAGTCGACCGTTGCGGCCTGCGTGGCGTCCCATCTCGGTCCGCCGCCCGGCGCCCGTGTCCTCAACAGCGACCGCATGCGCAAGCATGCTTTCGGCGTTTCGGCCGAGACGCGCTTACCCCCGTCCGCCTATCTGCCGGAGGTGTCCGCAAGGGTCTACGCCTCCCTCCGGGACGCGGCGTCCCAGGCCTTGTCCTCCGGGTATGCGGTCGTCGCCGATGCTGTGTTCGACCGGCCTTCCGAGCGCTCGTCCATAGAGGCGACGGCCGCGAAATCCGGTGTCGCGTTCCAGGGCGTCTGGCTCGAGGCCCCCACCACCGGGCTGCTGGCATCCCGGATCGCCGACCGGCGGAACGACCCGTCGGACGCAACCGCCGAGGTGCTCATGGATCAGGTCCGGCGCGATTGCGGGGACATCGTTTGGCAGCGTCTCGCCGCGGAGGCCGAACCGGCGACGACCAGGGACGCGATCCTGGCTTCATCGCCCTCTCGTGGTGACGGCAGGAATGGAAGCCGGGAGGCTGAACCCGCCTGACGCGAGGAACCCGAGAAACCGAAAGCCCCCGGTTGGGTCGCCGTAGCGCAGTGGCGTTCCGTCGGGACACGTCATGGTCCCGCCGGCGGCCAGCAGGATGGCATGCCCCGCCGCGATGTCCCATTCCCGGATGCCGCCCAACCGGGGATAGACGTCAGCTATGCCCTCGGCGATGCGGCAGAGCTTGAGGGACGACCCCATCGGACGGCGCTCGGCCACCGGCAGACGCGACAGGTAAGCCTCGGTCACGGGATCCGGGTGGGAACGGCTGACAAGCGCGACGAGGCCCGTGTCGGGTGGAGCGCGAACCCCGATGCGACGGGTGCCGTTCAGGTCGGCGGCTTCCGAACCGGGCGAGGCCGGGACTGTGTAACTCGATGTCCCGCCGAACCATGCCTGCCCGAGCAGGGGGGCGTAGATGGCACCGGCGATGGGCCTGCCATCCTCGATCATGGCGACGTTGACCGTGAACTCGTTGCAATTCGCGATGAACTCACGGGTCCCGTCCAGAGGGTCGACGAGGAGGAAGCGCGGCCCGAGCGCGGATGTGCGCCCGGCCGCGACGCTCTCTTCCGCAACCACCGGCATTCCCGGGAACGCCGCGGCGAGCCTGTCCAGGATCAGGCGTTCGGCCGCGAGATCGGCCTCGGTGACAGGGGACCCGTCCGCCTTCCACCGCGTCGGGCACCCCCGGGCATAAACGGAGGCCACGGGTCCGCCCGCGGCAATCGCGATACGGACCAGCAACCGGGCCAGCGTGTCGAGCGGCATCGGACGGATCCTTCTGGGTACGCTTCAGACGACCTTGCCGACGAGGTGGCCGATGCCTGCCGTGACCGCCATGGCGAGGGCGCCCCAGAACGCCACCCGCGCGGTCGCCCTCGGGATCGCGGCTCCGCCGACCTTGGCCCCGAGCGCCCCCAGGACCGCGAGGAAGACAAGCGAGGCGGCGGAGACCGAGTAGACGACGAGGCCGGCCGGTGAGACCGCGGTCACGAGGAGCGGCAGGGCCGCCCCGGCGGAGAAGGTCACCGCGGACGTCAAGGCGGCCTGGATCGGGCGTGCGGTGGTGAACTCGGAGATGCCGAGCTCGTCCCTGGCATGGGCGCCCAACGCGTCCTTCGCCATGAGTTGGTCCGCCACCTTCAGGGCGAGGTCGTGGTCGAGTCCGCGCGCGACGTAGATCCCCGCGAGCTCCTCCCGCTCCGCTGACGGATCCTGGTCGAGTTCGCGCTCCTCACGTGCGAGGTCGGCCTGTTCGGTGTCGGACTGGGAACTGACCGAGACGTATTCGCCCGCCGCCATCGACATCGCCCCGGCCACCAGGCCTGCGGTGCCCGCGACCAGGATCTCCCCGGAGGCGGCGGAGGACGCCGCGACGCCGACGATGAGGCTCGCCGTCGAGACGAGTCCGTCGTTGGCACCGAGCACGGCGGCGCGCAGCCAGCCGATCCGGTCGATCAGGTGGTTTTCCCTGTGGGCGGGGGGCATCGGCGTCAGGGTCTCTCGATGGGAGCGGCGGAGGCGCGGCCCGGAAGGATGCGGCGCAGGACGGCGTCGTGCCAGAGGTAGTGGTGGACGAGGGCGGCGCAGGCGTGGAAGAGGGCGACTGCCATCAGGATGTTGGCGGCGATCCCGTGCCAATGCGTGAGCGGCCGGCGCCATTCCGGGTCGCCGATTTGCGGCAGCGCCAGCGGACCGATCAGCGTGGCGCCTCGTACGAAGGCATTGGCGATCCCGAGCCCGGCGATGACGAAGAGCAGCAGGTACAGGGCGGCAGGGGTCGCCTTGGCGACGACGTGCCAGGGTCCGGGATCCTCCACGGGAAGCTGACGCCCCCTCGTGTTTCGCCAAGCCAGCATGGCGATGATGACGCCGAAAAAGACGAAGCCCAGAACGAAGTGGGCCGACCAGATTCCCGAACGCAGCGAACCCTTCGGCACGATGTCTTCCAGGAAGGTGCCGACCAGCCACAGGCTCAGGACGAGCCCGGCCGTCAGCCAGTGGAGGGTGATGGTGGTACGGTCGTAGACGTCCGGTCGTGACGGCATGTCGTCTCCTGTCGGATGGGGGCACGGCCGCTCCCCGAAGGCGACGGACATGACTTGGAAGACTCAGAGACGCCGCAAATCGACGGCTTCGTCCCGCGGATCGTGCGGACCGCGCAGATCGACGTAGGTCATGCCCCCGGCGCACGGGCGCTCCAGCCTCGCCCGAAGCAGGATGTCCCTCACC
>CAZZZJ010000019.1:16439-18006 GCA_964658355.1 Beijerinckiaceae bacterium | reverse complement strand
CGCCGCGTTCTTCGCACGGCCCTGACCGCAATGGTCGGCAGCGTCGTTCCTAGCGTCATCGATCTGAATGAGGCCCGAACGATGGCGCAGGAGCGCGACACGGTGACGAACGGCATGGCTCAAGGTGCCGCGGACCGTCCGACCACCTTCGCCGCCGTCGCCGGATACGCGGAGCGGCTGGCCGGCGCGCCCTACGTCGCCCCGCCCGAGGACCTGCCGGGACCGCTCGCCGGGCTGACCTACGACCAGTACCGCGCCATCGTCTTCCGCCCGGCCGCCGCCCTGCGCTTCGGGCGCCATTTCAGCGCGCAGCTGTTCCACCGCGGCTTCCTGCAGCGCAAGCGCTGCGCCCTCTACGTGCAGCCGAAGGACGGTCCGGCGCGGCCCATCGCCTACGAATCCGGCCTGTTCGACATGGGACGGACGCTCGACGGCCAGAGTTTCCCGGAGACGCTCGGCTTTGCCGGCTTCCGGCTGCACTTTGCCGCGACCGAGACCCTGCCGGGCCGCCCGCCCGGCTTCCAGGAGGAGTTCCTGGTGTTCCTCGGCGCCTCCTATTTCCGCCTGCGCGGCGAGGGCCAGGAATACGGGCTCTCGGCCCGCGGCGCCGCGATCGGCACCGGCTCGGCCGCGGGCGAGGAGTTTCCCGATTTCACCGCGCACTGGATCTGCGAGCCGGAGGACGACGCCCACGCGATCACCGTGCTCTCGCTCCTCGACAGCCCGAGCCTAGCCGGCGCCTACCGCTTCGACATCACGCCCGGCGACCCGGCCCGCATCCAGGTCACGGCCTCGCTCCACCCGCGCCGGGACATCCCGCAGCTCGGGCTGGCGCCGCTGACCAGCATGTTCCTGCACGGCCAGAACGGGCCGGGCGCGCGGGGGGCGAAACCCTTCGACGACTTCCGGCCTCAGGTGCACGACTCCGACGGGCTGGTGGTGCGCTCGCGCGGCGACCGGCTGTGGCGCCCGCTCACCAACGGCCGGCCGAACCCGCAGATCTCCGCCTTCCGGACGGCGCCGCTCTCGGGCTTCGGCCTACTGCAGCGCGAGCGAAACTTTGCCGCCTATCTCGACGTCGAGGCCCGGCACGAGGCCCGGCCGGGCCTGTGGGTCGAGCCGGGTGCCGCGGCCGCCAAGCCCGAGATGGTCGCGGCCGGCGCCTCGCTGCGGGCCGGCGACGTGTTCGCGGCCGGCCACGTCCAGCTGTTCGAGATCCCCTCGGTCGAGGAGTACATGGACAACATCGTGGCCGCCTTCGTGCCGGACGCGCCGGTCCGCCCCGGCCATCCGATCGCGCTGGCCTACGGGCTGACCACGGTGGGAGCCGAGCCGGTGCCGGTGCTGCCCGGCACCGTCGCCCGCGTGGTCTCGACCCGCATCGGCTCGCCCGACCGCCTGCGCCCGGTCGATCCGCCGATTCCCGGCCGGCGGCTCTACTGCATCGACTTCGAGGGGCCGGACCTGCCCCGCGGCGCGCTCGACGCCGAGGCCGCGGGCATCGGCGCGGTGGTCTCGGCCAGCGCCGGCACGATGCACGACCCCGTCGCCGCGCCGGTCCCGCAGA
>CAZZZJ010000019.1:11872-16339 GCA_964658355.1 Beijerinckiaceae bacterium | reverse complement strand
AAGCCGTTCGGCAGGCTGAGGCCGCAGAGGTCGAGCAGGTTGCCGAAGCGGGTGAAGCGGGACGGCATGTGCATCTCGTCGACCTCCGCGAGCGGCACGGCCGCGGTCTCGGTGGTCGGCGTCAGGATCGCGTCGATGCCCTCCCAGGCGACCGCGAGGTCGCGCTTCAGTGCGTCGCGGCGCTGAAGGGTCGCGAGGTAGTCCTGCGCCGACAGGCTGCGGCCGCCGAGGATGCGTGCGCGCACCGCGTCGCCGAGCGGCGCGGTCGGGTCCTCGGCCAGAGCACCGTTGACGAAGTAGGCCTCGGCGTTCGTGATCCCGCTCATCGCCACGAGGTCGGCGAACCGGAACGGCAGGGCGATGGGCACGATCTCCGCCCCGAGATCGGCCAGGACGTCGAGCGAGCGGTCGTAGGCGGCGAGCATCTCCGTCGAGCAGCCGGCGCGCTCGGCCTCCGGCATCCGGGCCAGCCGCAGCCCGCGCACGCCGCGGTCGAGGGTCGGGAACGGGTCGACGGGCAGGATGCCGCGGGTGGTCGGGTCGAGCGGGTCGGGCCCGGCGATCGCCACGTAGAGCAGGGCCGCATCCGCGACGCTGCGGGCCAGGGGCCCGGGGGTGTCCAGCGTCGCGCTCAGCGGCACGATGCCGTGGGTCGAGACCCGGCCGACGGTGACCTTCAGGCCGGTCAGCCCGCAGAACGCGGCCGGCAGGCGCACCGAGCCGCCGGTGTCGGTGCCGATGCCCCACGGTGCCATCCGTGCCGCCACCGCGACGCCGGTGCCGCTGCTCGAGCCGCCGGGGGTGCGGGCGGTCTCCAGGTCCCAGGGGTTCCAGGGGGTGCCGAGGTGCGGGTTGGTGCCCCAGCCGCCATAGGCGAACTCCACCGTGTGGGTCTTGCCGATGACGATCATCCCCTGCGCGATCAGGCGCCGGGCGATGGTGGCGGTGCGGGTGGCGAGCCGGGCCCGGTGGGCGGCCGAGCCGCCCATGGTGACGCGGCCCTCGATGTCGATCAGGTCCTTCAGCGCGATCGGCACCCCGTGGAGCGGCCCGACCGCGTGGCCGGAGCGGATCGCCCGGTCGGCGCCCTCCGCCGCGAGGCGCGCATCGTCGGCGAACACCGCGGTGAAGGCCTGGAGCTTCGGCTCGCGGGCCGCGATGGTCTGGAGCATCGCCTCCACGGCCTCGACCGGCGAGATCGTTTTGCCGGCAATTCTCTTGGCGAGCTCGGTGGCCGAGAGGTGGGCGAGGTCGTTCGTCGGGTCGCTCATCCGGAGGGAACCTTGCGTGTCCGGTCGTCGTGATCGGGTGCCGCCCCGGGATGACGGGGCGGAGGGGCTCGGAAGAGAGGCTACTGCAGGCTCACCTTCGTGAGGTCGACGAACCAGGATTGCGGCGAGACGAACCCCTTGACCTTCGGGCTCATGCCGCGGGGATTGAGGTCGTGGACCACGTAGAGCCACGGCGGGTCGTCCACGAGACGCTCGTGCGCCGCCTTGGTGGCCGCCGAGATCTCGGCCGGGTCGCTCGATGCGGCGAGCGTCGTCAGGGCCTTGTTGAAGGGCGCATCCGTCCAGTTCGGGAAGTTGAAGCCGTAGGGCGGGAAGCGGTCGGCCGCGAAGTAGCGCACCATCACGCCGGCATCCGAGGTCGGCGAGGAGACGTTGAGGGCGTTCGAGCCCTGGAGGCTCGGCGCGTCGGGAAGCGCGCGGCTGGAATTCAGGAGGATCTGCCACTCCACGACGTTGAACGACACGTCCACGTCGCAGGACTGCTTCAGGTTCTCCTGCAGGAACTCGTTCATCGGCATCGGCGACATCTGACCGGAGCCGGAGGCGGAGATCATGATCTTCAGCGCCAAAGGCTTCTTGGCGGTGAAGCCGGCCTCGGCGAGCAGAGCCTTGCCCTTCTTCGGATCGAAGCCGTAGCGGTTCTTCGGGGTGCCGAAATCCGGGTTGCCGTCGTTGAACCAGCCGGTGGCGGCCTCCGCCGTGCCGTTGAGGAAGCTGACGACCGCCGAGCGGTCGACGCAGTAGTTCAGGGCCTGTCGCACGCGCACGTCCTTCACCGGGCTGTCGGCCGCGCCGATGTTGAAGATCCACGGCCAGACATGCGGATAGACGCCGGTGGTGATGGCGAAGCCCGCCGCCTTCAGCGAGGGGATCGCGTCGGGGGCCGGCACCTCGATCCAGTCGACCTGGCCCGCCCGCAGCGCGGCGATCCGGGCATTCGCCTCGGGGATCGGCATCAGGCGGATCCGGTCGACCTTCGCGAGGCGGGATTTGTCCCAGTAGTCCGGGTTGCGGGCGAGATCGGCCGATTCCCGCGGGGTCACCTTGGTGAGACGGAACGGCCCGGTGCCGGCGGCCGGAACCGCCTGAACCTTGGCCCAGTCGCGACCGGCCTTCTCGAAGGATTGCGGCGAGGTGAACAGCAGGTAGACCGCCATGTAGGGGAAGTACGAGGCCACCTGCGTCGTGGTGATCTGTACGGTCCTGGCGTCGATCTTCCTGTAGCTGCCCATGATCGGCACCCGGGCCCGCGAGATGCCGGCGCCCTGCGCCTCGAATTGCGGGCTGTCGTTCTTGAAGTAGCGGTCGAGGTTCCAGATCACCGCGTCGGCATCGAAAGCCTGGCCGTCATGGAAGGTCACGCCGTCGCGCAGGTGGAAGGTCCACACCGTCTTGTCGTCGGCCGACTGCTCCCAGGCGGTCGCCAGCGCCGGCATCAGCCCGGCCGGCTTGTCGGAGCTGCTGAGGTCCCACTGCACCAGCCCCTCGAAGATCGGGTAGCCGAGGAAGCGCATGCCCTCGAAGCCGTTGTTGGGCATGCCGGTGGCGGTGGGCACGTCGGTCGCGGTCATCGCGATGCGCAGGAGGCTCTCGGCATGCGCCGGGGCGGTGGCGAGCGCGGTGGTGAGGCTGAAGGCAGCCAGGGTTCGGCCGAGCATCGGGAGGCTTCTCATGCGGGAGTCCGGGACGCCTGCACGGGGCAAATCCCGCGCCAACGGTGGGGTGGGCGGTGCCTGACGGACCGGCACCGCCGTTGCAAAGGACCCTTGCGCGCGCGCGTTCCGCAGGGCGACATGCGGTCTTCGGAGCGTGCGGTCCGCACGCCGAGACATGAGGACGATGCGGTGGCAGAGACGATGAACGGCGCCGAGAGCCTGGTCCGCACCCTGGTCGCCGGCGGCGTCGAGGTATGCTTCACCAACCCCGGCACCTCCGAGATGCACTTCGTGGCGGCGCTCGACCGGGTCGAGGGCATGGCCTGCATGCTGTTCCTGTTCGAGGGCGGCGCGACGGGGGCCGCCGACGGCTATGCCCGCATGGCCGACAAGCCGGCCTCGACCCTGCTCCATCTCGGGCCCGGACTCGCCAACGGCCTGGCCAACCTCCACAACGCGCGCCGCGCCCGCTCGCCCATCGTCAACATCGTCGGCGAGCACGCCACCTACCACCGCACCTACGACGCGCCGCTGACCTCCGACATCGAGGGCTTCGCCCGGCCGGTCTCGGCGTGGCTGCGCATGGGCACGACCGCCGAGGCCATCGCCGCCGACGGCGCCGACGCGATCGCCGCGGCGCGGACCGCGCCGGGGCGGATCGCGACGCTGATCCTGCCCGCCGACACCGCCTGGAATCCGGGCACCGGCATCGCCCCGGTGCCGCCGATCCCCGGGCGCGCACGCGCCGGCGACGACGCGCAGAAGCTGGCCGTCGCGGCCCTGGCCTCGGGCGAGCCGGTGCTGCTGCACCTCTCCGATCGCGCCGTGCGCGGGGAGGGCCGCCGCATCGCCGACCGCATCGCGCGCAAGACCGGCGCGAAGCTCCTCGCCATGGCGGCCAACGCCCGGATCGACCGCGGCGCCGGCACGGTGCCGATCGAGCGCCTGCCCTACCCGATCGACGCGGCGATCGAGACGCTGGCGCCCTATCGCCACGTCATCCTCGTCGGGGCGACGCCGCCGGTCGGGTTCTTCGCCTATCCCGGCAAGCCGAGCCTGCTCAGCGCCCCGGACGCGACGACGATCGTGCTGGCGAGCCCGGAGGAGGACCAGATCGAGGCGCTGGAACGCCTCGCCGAGGCCGTCGGCGCGCCCACCGAGGCGCCGACCGCATCCGGCCCGCGGCCGGACCTGCCGGGCTCGGGCGCCCTGAACGACGCCGCGATCGGCCGGGTGCTCGGGGCGCTGATCCCCGAGGGCGCGATCGTCTGCGACGAATCGATCACCACCGGCCGCAACTTCTTCGCGCAGACGCATGCGGCCGCGCCCCATAGCTGGCTCCAGCTCGGCGGCGGCGCGATCGGCCTCGGCATCCCGATGGCGACCGGCGCGGCGGTGGCCTGTCCCGACCGCAAGGTCGTTTCCCTGCAGGCCGACGGCAGCGCGCTCTACACCGCCCAGGCGCTCTGGACCCAGGCGCGCGAGCGCCTCGACGTGGTGACGCTGATCTGGTCGAACCG
>CAZZZJ010000019.1:0-11772 GCA_964658355.1 Beijerinckiaceae bacterium | reverse complement strand
GGCCTGTCCGCCCCCGCCGAGATCCGCGTCGACCGCTACGGCGTGCCGCATATCCGCGCCGCGTCGCAGGAGGACGCCTTCCGCGTCCAGGGCTTCAATGCCGCCCGCGACCGGCTGTGGCAGCTCGACCTGTGGCGCAAGCGCGGCCTCGGGTTGCTCGCCGCCGATTTCGGGCCGGGCTACCTCGCGCAGGACCGCGCCGCGCGGCTGTTCCTGTATCGCGGCGACATGGACGCCGAATGGGCGGCCTACGGCCATCCGCGGACGCGGGCGATCGTCGAGGCCTTCGTCGCCGGGTTGAACGCCTACGTCGCGCTGACCGCCGAGAGGCCAGACCTGCTGCCGCCGGAATTCTCGGCGATGAAAACGCGGCCGCGTCCGTGGGCGGCCGAGGACGTGGTCCGCATCCGCAGCCATGCGCTGGTGCGCAACGTGCCCTCCGAGGTCGCCCGCGCCCGCGTGCTGGCGCGCGCCGACGCGGAGACCGACGCCCTGCGCAAGGGCCTCAGCCCGCCGCACGAGACGATGCCCCTCGGCGATCTTGAGCCGGCTCAATGGCCGGCGGGCGTCCTCGACGTCTTCCGACTCGCCACCGCGCCGGTGGGCTTCGCTCCGGACCGACTCGCGGCCACCCGCGACACGGCCTGGGCCTGGACGCAGGTCGACGCGCGGGGACGTGTCGGCTGCCGGGCGGTCGCGGACGATCCCGAGCCGCCGGGCGACGGTTCGAACAACTGGGCGATCGCTCCGGCGCGCACCGAGACGGGGCGGCCGATCCTGGCGAGCGATCCGCACCGGGCCTACGCGCTGCCGGCTCTGCGCTACGTCGTGCACCTCACCGCGCCGGGGCTCGACGTGATCGGCGCGGGCGAGCCGGCCTTGCCCGGCATCAGCATCGGCCACAACGGCACCGCCGCCTTCGCCCTGACCATCGCACCCTTTGACCAGGAGGACCTGTTCGTCCTCGACGTCGATCCGAACGACCCGGACCGGTTCCGGTTCGAAGGCGGCTGGGCGCCGATCGTGCGCGTGCGCGAGCGCATTCCGGTGCGCGGCGGCCCCGACGAGGCGGTGGAGCTCGGCTTCACCCGCCACGGCCCGGTGATCTGCGAAGACCGGATCTGCGAAGACCGCGCGGGCGCCAAGGCCTTCGCCGTCCGCACGGTCTGGTCCGAGCCCGGTACGAGCGCCTATCTCGGCAGCCTCGCCTATCTCGACGCCACCACGCCCGAGGCCTTCGGTGCGGCCCTGCGGCGCTGGTCGGCCCCCTCCGTCAATCAGGTCTATGCCGACGTAACCGGCCGGATCGCCTGGTTCATGGCCGGCATGGCGCCGATCCGCCCGAACTGGGACGGGCTGCTGCCGGTGCCGGGCGACGGCCGCTACGGCTGGGCGGGCTTCCACGCGGCCGAGGATCTGCCGCACCGGATCGACCCGGAATCCGGGTTCGTCTTCTCGGCCAACGAGATGAACCTGCCGGAGGATTACCCGGCGGAGACGCGGAAGCTCGGCTTCGAGTGGCACGAGCCGTGGCGGGCCCGCCGCATCCGCACGGTGCTGGCGCACCAGCCCCAGCACAGGCTCGCGGATTCGCAGAATCTCCAGAACGACGTCGTCTCCGAACCGGCTCTGCGACTCGCGCACCTCGCCGCTACCCTGACCGAGCCGACGGACGCCGAGGTCGTCCAGGCCATCACCCTGCTCGAGACCTTGGACGGGCATCTCCACGCGACGTCGGCCGCCGCCGCGCTGGTGGAGGTGTTCTGGGTGCATCACCTGCGCCCGGCGCTGCTGCGCGCCCTCGTCCCCGATCCGGCGACGCGACGCCTGCTGCCGCCGGGCGATCTGCAGACGCTGCTCGACCGCCTGGAGAACCCGCGCGCGCCCCTCGACCGCGCTGCCCGCGACCGCCTCATGGAACGGACCCTGGCGGCGGCATGGCGGGACTGCGCGGCCCGCCTCGGGCCCGACCCCGTCGCCTGGGCCTGGGGTCGCCTGCACCACGCGCTGTTCGCCCACCCGCTCGGCAAGCGCGGTTTCGCTGGCCACGATGTCGGCCACGACGTCGGCCCCTTGCCGATGGGCGGGGCGGGGCCTTGCGTGATGCACGCCGAGTACGATCCCGAGACGTTCCGGATGACGCACGGCGCCTCGTTCCGGATGGTGCTCGACGTCGGCAACTGGGATGCCGGCCTGTTCGTCAACGCACCGGGTCAGTCGGGCCACCCGGGAAGCCCGCATTACGGCGACCATGCCGAGCCCTGGGCCGAGCAAGGCTACCGCCCGCTGCTCTATTCGCGGGCGGCGATCGACGCCGCCACGGAGACGGTGATCGCCCTGGTGCCGGGTGGTGATGGCACGTGACGTGCCGTTTCCCGACGTGACGCGGCTGTTTTCCGGTCCAAGCGCGCAGTTCCTTCCCCCCTCTGCGGGGGAGGGCGCGCACCGTGCACCACCCCAGCGGAAGGGACGACCATGAAGCTCTTCATCGCCGGGCTCGCCACCGAGACCAACACCTTCGCGCCGCTGCCGACCGGGCGCTCGGCCTTCATGGCCGATTACGCCCGGCGCGACGGCAGCCGGAACCCGCCGCGGTTGAGCAATATCGGCCTCAAGGCGTGGCGGGACCTCGCCGAGGCCGATGGGCATGCGGTGGTGGAGAGCCTGTCCACCTTCGCCCAGCCCGGCGGGATCACCCTCCGCGCCGTCTACGAGGAGTTGCGCGACACGCTGCTCGACGACCTCGAGGCGGCGCTGCCGGTCGAGGCGGTGCTGCTGTTCATGCACGGCGCCATGGTGGCGGAAGGCTACGACGATTGCGAGGGCGACACGCTGGAACGCGTCCGCGCCCTCGTCGGCCCGGAGACGACGGTCGGCGTCGAGCTCGACCTGCATTGCCACCTCACCGAGGCGATGCGCCACAACGCCGACGTCATCGTGATCTACAAGGAATACCCGCACACCGACATCGTGGACCGCGCCCGCGACCTCTACCCGCTGGTGATCGGCACGGCGACGGGCGCGATCCGCCCGGTGATGGCGCTCCACGATTGCCGCATGGTCGACATGTGGCGCACCTCGCGCGGGCCGATCGCCGCCTTCGTACGTCGGATGGAGGCGCTGGAGGGTCATGACGGCATCCTGTCGGTCTCCTTCGGCCACGGCTTTCCCTGGGGCGACGTCGCCGAGGTCGGCGCGCGGATGCTGGTCGTCGCCGACGGCGACGCGGCGAAGGCGAGCGCCGTGGCGCGGGAGCTGGCCGAGGCCGTCTGGGCGATGCGCGCGGAGGCCACCACGCAGGCCGACGCGATCGATGCGGCGATCGACGCGGCGCTGGCCTCCACCGATCCGCGCCCGATGGTGCTGGCCGACATCGCCGACAATGCCGGGGCCGGTGCGCCCTCCGACCACACCGCCGTCCTGGCGCGGCTGGCCGAGCGCGAGGTCCGCGATGCGGTGATCGGGCTGATCTGGGATCCGGGCGCCGTCGGCATCTGCCGCGAGGCCGGGATCGGCGCCGGCTTCACCCTGCGCATCGGCGGCAAGTGCGGCGTCACCTCGGGCGATCCGGTCGATCTTCCGATCGTCGTGCGCGGGCTGTCGGAGGACCACAGCCAGGAGGGCCTGAGCGGCGGTCGGGCGCTGCTCGGCCCCTCCGCCTGGGTCGAGGCCGACGGCCTCCACATCGTGCTGACGAGCCAGCGCCAGCAGCCCTTCGCCCCGGACGCCTTCACCGGGCTCGGCCTGACCCTCGCCGACAAGCGCATCGTGGTGGTGAAGTCGATGCAGCACTTCTACGCCGCCTTCGCGCCGATCGCCTCCGAAATCCGCTACGTCGCCGCCCCCGGCGCGGTCCCGCCCGATTACGGCGCGATCCCCTACACCAAGCGCGATCCGAACTACTGGCCGCGGGTCGCCGACCCGTTCAGTGTGTCCGGCGCCGATCCTAGCCCCGCCCCCCGCACGGAGAATCCGTGATGGACCTCACCTTCGACACCGCCTCGATGCTCGCGGGTCTACGCCCGTGGATCGAGTGCGAGAGCCCGACCCACGACGTGGCGGCCGTAAACCGGATGATGGCGCTCGCCGCCCGCGATCTCGCCATCGCCGGTGCGGCGGTCGAGACCATTCCCGGCCGGATGGGCCTGGGCGATTGCGTCCGCGCGCGGTTTCCGCATCCGCGCCGCGACGTCCCCGGCATCCTGGTGATGGGCCATCTCGACACCGTCCATCCGGTCGGCACGCTCAAAGTCCTGCCCTGGCGGGTCGCGGATGGCCGCGCCTACGGACCGGGCATCCTCGACATGAAGGGTGGGAATTTCATCGCGCTCGCCGCCATCAAGGCGCTCATCGCGCGGGGCCAGGAGACCCCGCTCCCGGTCACCGTTCTGCTGACCAGCGACGAGGAAGTCGGCAGCCCCGCCACCCGCGACCTGATCGAGGCCGAGGCCGCCCGCCACCGCTTCGTCCTGGTCCCCGAGCCCGGCATGCCGGATGGCGGCGTCGTCACCGGCCGCTACGCCATCGCCCGGTTCGACCTCGCTGCCACCGGCCGCCCGAGCCATGCGGGCGCGGCGCTCAAGGCCGGGCGCTCGGCGATCCGCACCATGGCCGAGAAGATCCTGGCGATCGAGGCGATGACCGGCGACGACTGCACCTTCAGCGTCGGCATCGTGCAGGGCGGGCAATGGGTGAACTGCGTCGCCGCCGCCTGCACCGGTCAGGCGCTCAGCATGGCCAAGAGACAGGACGACCTCGATCGCGGCGTCGCGCGGATGCTGGCCCTCTCGGGCGAGGCCGGCGGCGTGATGTTTCACGTGGAACGCGGCGTCACCCGCCCGGTCTGGGAACCGGACACCGCATCGCTCGCCCTCTACGAGACGGCCGCCGCGGTGGCCAAGGCGCAGGGGCTGGCGCTGCCCCATCGCAGCTTCGGCGGCGGCTCGGACGGCAACTTCACCGGCGCCCTCGGCATCCCGACGCTCGACGGCCTCGGCGTGATGGGCCAGGGCTACCACACCCTCGACGAGCACATCCTCGTGGACTCGCTCGCCCTGCGGGCGAGGCTGTTCGCGGGCCTGCTGATGGCGCTGGATGGAGCATGAACCCGCCTCGGCGCGGCCATGTCCCTCCTTCCGCAGAAGGGGGGAGGGGAGGGGTGCCAAGCCTGCTTCGGCGGGTCGGGAGGACCAGCAGGACCGGCAGCCGGTGGTGGAAGCCCGACAATTCGCGCAGGAACAGCGTGGTGCGGCCGTCGAACAGGGAGGCCGTCATGCCGGTGATCGGCCGGCCGATGGCGGTGCCGAATCCGGGGGCGTCGGCTTGGACGACCCGGCCGCGGGGGCGGCCGGGTCGCGTGGGACGGGCGGACGGTTCAATCCTTGCCGACCGACATCAGCAGGCGCTCGGTCTTGGCGTCCTCGATCCGGTTCACCATGCGGCGGCCCTCGTGCACGTCGCGCACCGTCTTGGTCGCGGTGATGCAGGACTGGACCAGCATGACCACGCCCATGGCGAGGTAGCCCTTGATCCAGATGTCCACCGGCAGGAACAGGATTCCGCAGGCCACCATGGCGGCGGAGCCGAGGAAGGCGGCGTAGGTGAAGGTGACCCAGGCGCCGGAATGCTGCGTGGTCTCGTTGTTCATGACGGTCTCCTGTTTTGGGCTGAAAACGGTGGCTTCGACGGTTCAGGCGGCCGGGGTGAGCCCGGCCTCGCGGCGCAGGCGCTCAAGCACGTCGCCGCCTGTCGGGTGGGTGCGGGGGCCGAACCCTTCGCGCTCCAGGCGATCGGCGATGTCGGTCCCGTCGAGGTCGGCCAACGCGGCCTCGGTGTCGATCGCCTCGCTCTGCAGGGTGCGCAGGCGGGCGAGCGTCGTCTCGGCCTCGCGCAGGGTGGTCGTGTCGCCGCGGCCTCTCTGCGCGGACAGCCGCCGCACCGCCTCCGTCGCGCCGGCGACCCGCCGGCCGCGTTCCAGCGCCGCCTGCCGGCGGGTGGCGTCGGCGACGGTGCCGCGGATGCGGGCGACCTCCGCCGAGAACCGCATGCGGGCCGCGTCGATCGCCCGGCGCTCCGCCTCTAGTTCGGCGATCGCCGCGGCGGCCTCGCCCGCGAGGTCGTCGCGCCCGGCGGTCAGCGCCGCGACGGCGCGGGCTTCGAGGTCGGCCGCCCGCCCCTCGATCTCGGCGCTGCGGCGCGCCTCGGCCTGGTCGCCGGCGATCGCCAGGGCCAGCGCCCGCCGGCTCCGCTCCAGCGCGGCGCGGGTCTCGCGGATCTGCTGGTCGAGGATCAGCAGGGCGTTGCGGTCGCGGAGGTCTTCGGTAGCCCGGGCGAGGTGTCCCCGCGCCAGGAGGTCGAACAGCTTGAGCATCGTGTGGCTCCCGTGTCATGAACATCGTTCACAAAGAGACCGTCACACGATCATGAACAGCGTTCAAGTGCGAATTTGCACGTCGTACAAAGAACTGGTGGGACAGGCGTCGTGACGACCGACGACGGCGGGTCGAAGCCGTCCAGGGCCGACATCCGGCGGAGCGACCTGCGGGCGGCACTGGTCGCGGCGGCCGAGCGGCGGATCGCCGCCGACGGGCTGGCGGCGTTGCGCGCCCGCGACCTCGCCGCGGAGGCCGGCTGCGCGCTCGGCGCGATCTACACCGCCTTCCCGGACCTCGACGCGCTGATCCTCGAAGTGAACCTGCGCACGCTCGGCCTGTTCGAGGCGGCACTCGGGCCGGAGGGGCACGGGTTCGACGCGGCGAACGGGCTCGACATGGCGGACGCGGCCGACGAGCTCGTCCGCCTCGGGCGCGCCTACCTTGCCTTCGCGCAGGCCCAGCCGAAGCGCTGGCGCGCCCTGTTCCAGCACCAGCTCGCGGACGGTCGCCGCCCCCCCGACGGGTACGTGGCCGAGCAGGCCCGCCTGTTCCGTCGCATCGAGGCGCCGCTGCAGGCCCTGCGCCCGGACCTTTCGCCCCCGGAGCGCGTGCTGCTCGCCCGAAGCCTGTTCTCGGCGACCCACGGCATCGTCATGCTCGGGCTCGATTCGCGCCTGATGGCGCTTCCGGTCGCGGTGGTGCGCGATCAGCTCGACCTGCTGATCCGCGCCATGGCGACGGGGCTGGCCGGCACGGCGGTGCCGGAAGGCGCGTGACGGGCTTTGGCGGGCACCCTCCGGTCAGGCGGCCGCGGCCTTCCGGCGTCCGCTCCTCGGTGATTTCGGGCCCGGCGGCGCGCCGTCGGCGCCCGCCGCCGCGGCGGCCTCCCGGGCGTCGGTCGCCGCCCGCAGCACCGCTTCGGCCCAGTGATTGAGGCTCATGCCGGACAGTTGCGCCGCGCGCGCCGCGCCCTGGTGGACGTCGGGCGCGATCCGCAGCATCAGGTTGCCGGAGAACGGCTTCTGCGGATCCTTGCCCGACTTGGCGCAGGCCTCGACGTAGTCGTCGACGGCCTCGTGGAAGGCGTCCTTGAGGTCCTTCACGGTCTCCGCATGGAAGCCGACGATGTCGGCGATCCCCGCGATGTGTCCGACGAAGAGGCCGTCCTGGGCGTCGTACTCGATCCGCGCCGCGTAGCCCTTGTAGGTTTCGACGTTGCTCGTCACGGCCCGACTCCGATTCGGTTCAACAACGCCGCGGGCGTCGCGCACCTGGTAGGCCTTCGCCTCCTCGGTCGGGTGCGGACGGTGGAACGACGCATCGGTCCCGCCGTGACGGAAGCGGACCCGCGAGCCGTTTCCTTCGATGACCGTGCAGCCGACGGCCCGAAGCAGGCTTTCGATGTCCTGCCACGCGCTCGATGACGACACCGGATCGGTGAAGACCGCCGCGCGCGTCTTCTTCTGCCTGCCGTTCACCGCGAGATGCTAGGCAAACCCGGAAATCGTTGCAAGTTGCAATCAAAAAGAGATTGCTGTGCGCCGTCTTGCCGCCGGATCGAACGCGCGCCCCCGATCGACACGAGACCGTGCGAGGACAGGTGACGCGCGGCCCGCATCGTGCATTCATCCGTCGCGACGGCCGCGGCGCGGCGCAGGGAATCGAAGCGATGCGAAGAACCTTCGGGTACGGCGGCGCGGTGGCCGTCTCGCTGCTGACGGCGCTCGGCCTCGCCCTCGGGGCGGCGACCGCGGCACTTTCCCAAACCAAGCCCGTCACCATCCGCGCGGTGATGCATTCGGGCCTGCGCATCACCGACCCGATCATCACCACCGCCTACATCGCGCGCAACCACGGCTACATGATCTACGACACGCTGTTCGCGACCGACGCGGCGTTCAAGATCCAGCCGCAGATGGTCGATCGCTACAGCGTGAGCGACGACAAGCTCACCTACACCTTCACCCTGCGCGACGGCCTCACCTTCCACGACGGCGCGCCGGTCACGTCCGAGGATTGCATCGCCTCGATCAAGCGCTGGGGCCAGCGCGACGGCATGGGACAGAAGCTGCTGCAATACACGGCCTCCCTCGACGCGGTCGACGACACGACCTTCAAGCTCGTCCTCAAGCAGCCCTACGGCCTCGTGCTGGCCTCCCTCGGCAAGCCGTCCTCGAACGTGCCGTTCATGATGCCCAGGCGCATCGCCGAGACGCCGGCCGACCGCAACGTGCCCGAGGAGATCGGCTCCGGCCCGTTCCGGTTCGTGAAGGCCGAGTTCCAGCCCGGCCTCAAGGTCGTCTACGAGAAGAACCCCGATTACGTGCCGCGCAAGGAGGCCCCGAGCTGGGTCGCAGGCGCCAAGGTGGTGAAGGTCGATCGCGTCGAGTGGATCAACATCCCCGACTACCAGACCGCGGTGAACGCGCTGATCGCCGGCGAGATCGACTACATCGAGCAGCCGCCGCACGATTTTCTGGCGATCCTCAAGGGCACGCCCGGGATCCAGATCTTCGATTACAACCCGCTCGGCATGTCGGGCATGATGCGGATGAACTGGCTCAACCCGCCCTTCGACAACGAGAAGGTGCGGCAAGCCGCGTTGCTGGCGCTCAAACAGGCCGACTACCTCGACGCGCAGATCGGCGATCCGGACTACGAGGTGCCGTGCCTCGCGATGTTCGTGTGCAAGACGCCGAACGCCACCGACGCCGGCGCGCCCGAGACCGACCTGGCCCGGGCGAAGCAGCTGCTCAAGGAGGGCGGCTACGACGGCAAGCCGGTCGTGATGATGCAGCCGACCGATCTCGCCATCGTCGCGCCGCTCGGCCCCGTGGCGGCGCAGGCGCTGCGCAAGATCGGCATGGCGGTCGACCTGCAGTCGATGGACTGGCAGACGCTCGTCGGGCGCCGCGCCAAGCAGGACCCGGTGGCGCAGGGCGGCTGGAACATCTTCCACACCACCTGGGTCAACGCCGACATGCTGAACCCGGTCTCGAATGTCGGCGTCAACGGCAAGGGTAAGGTCGGCGGCTGGTTCGGCTGGGCCAAGGACGACCAGATCGAGGCGATGCGCGACGCCTACGCCCTCGAGACCGATCCGGCGAAGCAGACCGAGATCGCCAGGCAGGTGCAGGAGCGGGCCTACAGGATCGGCCTGTATTACCCGACCGGCCAGTACCGCTCGCCGCTCGCCGCCAGCCCCAAGCTCTCGGGGATGCTGGAGGCGCCCGCGCCGGTCTTCTGGAACATCGAGAAGAAGTAGCGCCGCCTGTCCCTCTCCCGCGGAGGGGGAGGGTTGAGAATCGGACAACACCGGAGACCCATCGATGGGCCGCTTCCTCGCCGGCCGCCTCGCCGCGACGCTGCCCGTGATGGGCGTCGTCGCGGTGATCGTGTTCCTGCTCCTGCGGCTGGCGCCGGGCGACCCGGCCGCGATCCTGGCGGGCGATGCCGCGAGCCCCGAGCAGATCGCGGCGATCCGCGCCCGCCTCGGCCTCGACCAGCCGATGCTGGAGCAGTTCGCCACCTGGATCGGGCGCCTGGCGCATGGCGACCTCGGCACCTCGATCATCTCGAACAAGCCGGTCGCCGCGCTGATCCTCGACCGGATCGAGCCGACGCTGGCGCTCGCCGCCACGACCATCGTGTTCGCCGTCCTCGTCGCGGTGCCGCTCGGCGTCGTCGCCGCGTGGCGGCACAACACCTGGATCGACCGTCTGGTCATGGCGCTCTCGGTCGCCGGCTTCTCGGTGCCGGTCTTTGTGCTCGGCTACCTGTTGATCTTCGGCTTCGCGATGAACCTGCGCTGGCTGCCCGTCCAGGGCTACGTCTCGATCACGGAGGGCGTCTGGCCCTTCCTCAGCCGGCTGATCCTGCCGACGCTGACGCTCTCGGTGATCTACATCGCGCTCATCGCCCGCACCACGCGCTCCAGCGTGCTGGAGGTGCTCGGCGAGGACTACATCCGCACCGCGCGCGCCAAGGGCATCGCGGAATCCCGCGTGCTGCGCCGGCACGCCCTGCGCAACGCCGCGATTCCGGTGATCTCGGTGATCGGTCTCGGCGTCGCGCTGCTGATCTCCGGTGTGGTGGTCACCGAGAGCGTGTTCAACCTCCCCGGCCTCGGGCGCCTCACCGTCGACGCGGTGCTCGCCCGCGACTACCCGGTGATCCAGGGCGTGATCCTGCTGTTCTCCGCCCTCTACGTGCTGATCAACCTCGCCATCGACCTCTCGTACCTGCTGTTCGATCCGAGGATCCGGTATTGATGGTGGTCTCCCGCCCAAGCGTTTCCCCGTCGGCGCCCTCGCGGTCCGCGATCGTGCGTTCTCTCTCCCCCCTCCGCAGGCGGAGGGGCGAGACGGGAATCGTCGCAGGCCGCCTGCACGGAGGGCTTCCGGCATGACCTCCCTCGCCGCACCCTCCGCCCCCCGCCGCGCCCTCCCGCCGATGCTGCGCCATCCCGGCGTGCTCGCCGGGCTCGCGGTCCTGCTCGTGGTCGGGCTCGCGGCTCTGGCCGCGTCCTGGCTCTGGACCGGCGACCCGCTCCTGCTGCGCCCGCGCCTGCGCCTCAAGCCGCCCTCGCAGGCCGCGTGGCTCGGCACCGACGCGTTCGGGCGCGACGTGTGGAGCCGCGTCGTCTACGGCGCCCGCGTGTCGCTCGCCATCGGCTTCGCAGTGGCCGCCGCGTCGGTGGCGATCGGCCTGACCATCGGTTTGGTTGCCGGCTACATCCGCTGGCTCGACGCGGTGGTGATGCGGATCATGGACGGGGTCATGGCGATCCCGTCGATCCTGCTCGCCATCGCGCTGGTCACCCTGTCGGGTGCCGGGATCGGCACGGTGATCGCGGCGATCGCCATCCCCGAGATCCCGCGCGTCGCGCGCCTCGTGCGCGGGGTCGTGCTCTCGGTGCGGAACGAGCCCTACGTCGAGGCGGCGATCGGGGCCGGCACGCGGCTGCCGACGCTGCTGGTGCGGCACGTCCTGCCCAACACCGTCGCGCCGCTGATCGTGCAGGGCACCTACGTCGCGGCGTCCGCGATCCTCACGGAGGCGATCCTGAGCTTCCTCGGCGCCGGCATCCCCACCGAGATTCCGAGCTGGGGCAACATCATGGCCGAGGGCCGCGCCGCCTTCCAGATCGCGCCCTGGGTGATCCTGTTTCCCGGCCTGTGCGTCGCCGCGACCGTGCTCGCGGTCAACGTCATCGGCGACGGCCTGCGCGACGCGCTCGACCCGCGCACCGCCCGCAGCGTCGGGACCGGCCGATGAGCGCGCCGGTGCTCGCGATCCGAGGCCTGTCCGTCCGGCTCCCCGGCGGCGGCGACCGCGCCTTCGCGATCCAGGACCTGAGCCTCACGGTGCAGCCCGGCGAGATCGTCTGCGTCGTGGG
>CAZZZJ010000018.1:7914-18931 GCA_964658355.1 Beijerinckiaceae bacterium | reverse complement strand
AGGCCATCGGCAACGGGCACGACGGCGCCGACGATTGCGTTCTGCCGTTCTCCGTCGAGGCGCTCGACGTCCGCGGGCGCGTCGTCCGCCTCGGGTCCTCCGTCGACACGATCCTGCGGCGGCACGGCTACCCCGACGCCGTGGCGCGCCTGCTCGGCGAGGCGGCGGCGCTGACCGTCCTGCTCGGCTCGTCGCTGAAGTTCGAGGGCCGGTTCCAGCTCCAGACCAAGACGGACGGCCCGGTCGGGATGATCGTCGTCGATTTCGAGGCGCCGGACCGCCTGCGCGCCACCGCGCGCTTCGCGGCGGACGACATCGCCGCCCTCGGCGCCGGTCCGCACAAGGCCGCCGAGCTGATCGGGCAGGGGCACCTGGCCATGACCATCGACCAGGGCTCGGCCGCCAGCCGCTACCAGGGCGTCGTCGCGCTGGAAGGGCAGAGCCTGGAAGAGGCCGCGCACCAGTACTTCCGCCAGTCCGAGCAGATTCCGACGCAGGTCCGCCTCGCCGTGGCCGAAGCCTTCGAGAACGGACAGGGCCGCTGGCGCGCCGGCGGGCTGCTGGTGCAGTTCCTGCCGCAATCGATCGACCGGGCGCGGTTGGCCGACCTGCCGCCGGGCGACATCCCCGAGGGCCGCGTCCACCTCGACGCGAACGGTGCACCGGAGGACGACGCCTGGGTCGAGGCGCGCGCCCTCGTCGGCACGGTCGAGGACCACGAACTCGTCGACCCGGCGGTGTCGAGCGAGCGGCTGCTCTACCGGCTGTTCCACGAGCGCGGCGTGCGGGTGTTCGAGACGCAAGCCGTGCACGAGCAATGCCGCTGCTCGCGGGAGCGCGTGATGGGCATGATCCGCTCGTTCTCGCCCGAGGAACGCCGCGAGATGGTGGCCGACGACGGCCGCGTCGTGATCACCTGCGAGTTCTGCTCGCGCCGCTACGACCTCGATCCGGCTGAGGTCGAGGCGGAGGTGGATGGGACGGCCAAACAATAACGCCACACTCCGATCAAGCAGCGGCTAAGCTTGATCCATCGATAGACTAAACAGCAATCCATCGAAATCGGTTTTCAAAAAGGAACCGGTTTTCGAACCTTCGGCGTTTCGAGACTCCAGAAACGTCGAAGGAAGCATCATGAATAGGATTGCCATCGGGCTCGCAGCCCTGCTGTTCAGCACTTCGGTCCATGCTCAGGGCGCGGCCGGAAACGCGGCCGGCGCCGGGCCGGGCCGGGCGAAGACGGGATCGACGGACGCGGCCGGCGGAAAGTCGGGCAGCGACCGCGCCGCGGGCGCCGACCGGGACACCGAGCGCAATGCGATGCGCAACGGCGACCTGCTTTGCGTCCAGGATCGGCGGGGCGGTCAGGACAAGGGCGGCATGAATCCGGGCAACCGCACGGGCGGCCGTGACGGATCAGGCGGCGGTCGCAACTGATCGCCTTGGCGCTTCGCGATCGGGGAGGGGCCGGCCACGGCGCCTCCCCGATCCGTCGCGACACGAGGTTCAGCTCTTGAGCACCGGCTCGGCG
Organism: Beijerinckiaceae bacterium; assembly: GCA_964658355.1. GTDB lineage: Bacteria > Pseudomonadota > Alphaproteobacteria > Rhizobiales > Beijerinckiaceae > Methylobacterium. Next base: position 17,400 of record CAZZZJ010000018.1, on the reverse strand, counting down.
ATGTCGCCGCCGCCGCGGCCGGCGAGGTATTCCGGCTGGAACAGGCACATCCGCACCGCATCGCGATAGCGGCCGTTCATGAAGAACTCGTCGCGCAGGATGCCCTCGGGCCGGAAGCCGCAGCTCTCGTAGATCCGGACGGCGCGGGCGTTGTCCTTGTCGACGTGCAGATAGAGCTTGTGGATGTTGAGCACGCTGAAGGCGTAATCCATGGCGATCCGGGTCGCCTGCCGGGCGAAGCCTCGTCCCTGGAAGCCGGGATGGATCGCGATCTGGAACTCGCAGCGCCTGTGCAGGTGGTTGATCTCGACCAGCTCGACGAGGCCCGCGGGTTGTCCGTTCAGCGTCGCGATGATGAAGCGCCGCTCGGTCTGGTTGTGGATGTTGCGCTCGTAGAGCTGCGCCAGCTCGGCGAAGGACTCGTAGGCCTCCTCGAACCAGTAGCGCATGATGCTGTCGTTGTTGTTGAGCTGATGCACGAACATCAGGTCCTCGCGCTCCAGCGGGCGGAGCTTGACGGTATCGGGGATGGGCGCGCTCACGAGACGCACGCCTCGATCAGCCGGCGCAGGAACGCCTCGCCCTCGTCGAGGGCGGCCAGGGTGATGAACTCGTCGGGCTGGTGGGCCTGGTCGATCGAGCCCGGCCCGCAGACCACCGTCGGGATCCCCGCTTGCTGGAAGCGCCCGGCCTCGGTGGCGTACGGCATCGACACGGTGCGGTTGCGGTTGGCCAAGCGCAGGGCCAGCCGCTCGGCCTCGGAACCTGGTTCCGGCAGGAGACCGGGGATCGCGATCTCCTCGACGGTCTCGATCCGCCCGAAATCGCCGTAGCGGTTCAGGCGCTCGCGGGTCACCACGTCCGCCTCGGCCTGGAACAGGCGCGGGATCTCCGCCATGTCGAGGTCGGGAAGGCCGCGGAACTCCCAGTGGAAGGCACATTCCTTCGGAAGGATGTTGCGGGCGGTGCCGCCGTGGATGGTGCCGACATGCACGGTGGTGGCCGGCGGATCGAACCGGCCGGAGGCGTCGCCGCGCGCGATCATCCGGTCGGCGATGGCGTTCAGCCCCGAGACGAGGTCGCAGGCCGCCATCACGGCGTTGGCGCCGAGCATCGGCTTGGCCGAATGCGCCTCGTGGCCGTGCACCGTGGTGTGGAAGGTGACGATGCTCTTGTGCGCGTCGGCGACCTCGAGGCCGGTCGGCTCGCCGACGATCACCGCGCCCGGCCGGGGCAGGTCGACGCCGAAACGCGCGATCGCGTCCATCACGCCGAGGCAGGTGGTCTCCTCGTCGTAGGAGAGCAGGATGTGGATCGGGCGCTCGAGGTCGGCGGCCAGATAGTCCGGCACCAGCGCCAGGGCGGTGGCGCAGAACCCCTTCATGTCGACCGCGCCGCGGCCGTAGGCCCGGCCGTTCGCGACGCGCAGGGTGAACGGGTCGGCGGTCCAGGCTTGGCCGGCAACGGGGACGACGTCGGTATGGCCCGAGAGCACCACGCCGCCATCGACCTGCGGTCCGATCGTGGCGAAGATCGCCGCCCGGTCGCCGGCCGCGTTCGGGATGCGCGCGTAGGGGACGCCCCAGCCGTCGAGATAGGCCGCGACCCAGTCGATCAGCGCGAGGTTCGGCTTGGAACTCTCGGTGTCGAACGCGACGAGGTGGGCGAGGATGTCGAGCGGGGTCATCCGCTCGCCGGATCCGGGCATCGGTCGTTTCCTTGGGCGCCGGCCCGGAACGAATCAGTGCAGGCTGCGACGGATATGCGGACTGTCGAGGGAGAAGGCCGGAATCTCGGCCTCGAAGCTCTCGCCCGCGACGGTGGCCATGGTGTAGCTGCCGGCCATCAGACCGTCCGGCGTGGTGAGAGGGCAGCCGCTGGTGTAGCAGAACGACTCGCCCGGCTCCAGCACCGGCTGCTTGCCGACGACGCCGGCGCCGCGCACTTCCTGGCAATCGCCGCGCCCGTCGATGATGCGCCAGTGGCGCGAACGGAGTTGCACCTGCTCGGCGCCGTTGTTCACGATCTCGACGGTGTAGGCGAAGAAGTACCGGCTTTCTCCCGGCGAGGATTCCTCCTCGACGAAGCGCGGATTGACGGTCACGCTGATTCCGCGCGTCTCAGCCCTGTACATCGTCCCTAATTGCCTTCTCTAGCGGCACACGAGTTCGGTCTAGCCGGCTGGAAGCCGCTTTTCCGTGCGTCGTTCATCGTGGTAGTTGCCGCGAGATTCCCCGTCAATTGCGGCGAAGTACGTCGCGGTGGGCGGTAGGGACGGTGCCGGGATGATCGAGGCGTTGGTGGGCCATCTCAGATCGCTTCGGCGCGGCGGGGACGGGCGCGGCGCGATCGCGGCGATCGCCCACGCCGCCGCCTGGACATTGCTCCTCGCCGTCGCGGGTCTGGCCGCCTGGCGCGACCCGAGCGCGAACGCGCTGCCCGCAGCAGCACTCGCGACCGCGCTGATCCTCGACGCCGCCGGGCGGATCGGGGCGGCCGCGGTCGCGCGGAGGCCGGGCCCCGATCCGCGGCTCTCCGGCCTGCCCTCGCTGGTGCTCGGCGTCGGCGGCACCCTCGGACTCCTCGCCGGCGGCGCCGCACTCCTGCTGTTCCCACGCGCGGTCCCGGTGCTGGCGAGCGCCTTCGCCGGGCTTGTCGCGATCGGCGCGCTGGCCCGGCTCGCCCTGATCCGCGTCGTCCTCGCCCTGCCCGGAGACGAACCCGCCCCACCCGCACAGCGCGAGAGGCGTCCTTAAGCCGGCGTTAGGCGCTTTGCTCGAAAACGGCCGATGGCGACGACGGGACGGGGCGCGCGAGAGACATGAGCACGACGCGAGGCCCTTCCACGCTGCGAGGTGCTGCGCGCAAGCCCGACACGCCCCGCGATGGCATCCTGTCGGCCGAGGGCATCCTGGCCCTGACCCAAGCCGGCGGCATCCTGCCGGCCTCGGCGTTCGCCGCCGACCAGATCCAGCCGGCGAGTCTCGACCTGCGCCTCGGGGCACGGGCCTGGCGCGTCCGGACGAGCTTCCTGCCCGGGGCCGCACGCGCCGTCTCGGCCTGCGTCGACCGGCTCGCGTTCCACGAGATCGACCTGCGGCCCGGCGCGGTGCTGGAGACCGGCTGCGTCTACATCGCCGAACTCCAGGAATCCCTGGCGCTGCCCGAAACCCTGGCGGCGGCCGCCAACCCCAAGAGCTCCACCGGGCGGATCGACGTGTTCACCCGCGTCATCACCGACCGGGCGGAGGCGTTCGATCAGGTCGAGGCCGGCTATCGCGGGCCGCTCTACGCCGAGATCTCGCCGCGCACCTTCCCGGTCCTGGTCCGCACCGGCTCGCGCCTTTCGCAGATCCGCTTCCGCCGCGGCACCGTACGCCTGCGCGACGACGAGCTGGTCGCGCTGCATGCGCGCTCGCCGCTCGTCACCGCGGCGGCGCCGTCCTTCCAGGGGGGCGTCGCCATTTCCGTGGATCTCGCCGGCTTCGACGGGTTGATCGGCTATCGTGCCAAGCGACATACCGGCCTCGTCGACGTCGACGCCCCCGGCCGTCATTCGACCGCCGAGTTCTGGGAACCGCTGTCGGCCGACAGGTCCGGTTCGCTGATCCTCGATCCCGGCCAGTTCTACATCCTGGCCTCGAAGGAGGCGGTGCAGGTGCCACCCGACCATGCCGCCGAGATGGTGCCGTTCGACCCCCTCGTCGGCGAGTTCCGGGTCCATTACGCCGGGTTCTTCGATCCCGGCTTCGGCTATGCCGGTGCCGGCGGCACCGGCGCGCGCGCGGTGCTGGAGGTGCGCTCGCGCGACGTGCCGTTCCTGCTCGAGGACGGCCAGATCGTCGGCCGCCTCGTCTACGAGCGCATGGAGGCGGTGCCCCTGATGCTCTACGGCGCGGGCGCGGGCTCGAACTACCAGGCGCAGGGACTGAAGCTGTCCAAGCACTTCGCCTGAGGCCCGCGCGCGGCCTCAGTAACCCAGCGCGCTGCCATCCTTGCGCGGGTCCGAGCCGGCCGCGAGGGTGCCCGCTTCGTGGTCGATCCAGATCACCTGTCCGCCGCCCAGGGGCAGCGGGGCGGGGATCGCTGCGTGACCGCGCGCCTTCAAATCGTCCGCGAGGCCGGAGAGGCCGCCCTCGAGTTCCAGGACGTCATCGTAGGCGAAGCTGCGCGGCGCATCGAGCGCTTCCTGCGGGTCGAGGCCGCGGTCGATCAGGCCGGTGAGCAGCTCGACATGGCCCATCGCCTGATAGTGCCCACCCATCACCCCGAACGGTGCGACCGCGCGGCCGTCCTTCATCAGCATGCCGGGGATGATGGTGTGCATCGGGCGCTTGGACGGGCCGATGGTGTTGGGGTGGCCGGCCTCGGTGCGGAAGGACAGGCCGCGGTTGTGCAGCAGCACGCCGCTCTCCGGTCCCACGATGCCGGAGCCGAAGCCCTGAAAGATCGAGTTGATCAGCGAGATGGCGTTGCCGTCCCGGTCGACGACGCAGAGATAGACCGTGTCCTTGTGCGCGCGGGCCGCGAGCTCGTCGCGGATCTCGGGATAGAGCACCGGCGCCTGCGCACGGGCCATGTCGATCGCCCCGTGGGCGGCGGCCTGCCACGCATCCGAGAGCAGGTGCTCCACCGGGATCGCCTGAAGCTTCGGATCGCCGAACAGCGCGTCGCGGTGGTGATAGCCCTGCTTGCAGGCTTCGGCGAAGAGGTGGACCCGGTCGAGGTCGGACAGGCCCGCGACGTCGAAGGGCTTGAGCACGTTGAGCATCATCAGCGCGGCCAGCCCCTGGCCGGCGGGCGGGCATTCGTAGACGTCGTAGCCGCGATAGCGCGTGCTTATCGGCGTCACCACGTCCGGCGCGGCGTTCGCGAAATCCTCCAGGGTGTGGAGGCCGCCGAGCTCGCGCAGGCGGCCGACCATGTCCTGCGCCACCGGCCCCTCGTAGAAGCCGCGTGCGCCGTGCTCGGCGATCCGCCGGAGGGTCGCGGCGAGCTTCTCCATCCGCATCGTGCCGCCGACCGCGGGCGCCCGTCCGTCGACCAGGTAGGTCGCCGCGGCGTAGCGGTCGCCGGCGACGCGGGCGACGTTCCGAGCCCAGTCCCAGCCGACCCGCGGCTGCACCGGGAATCCGCCCTCGGCGAGCCGGATCGCCGGCTGCAGCAGATCGCCGAGCGTGCGGGTCCCGTGGTCGGAGACGAGCTTCTCCCACGCCGCCACTGCACCGGGCACGGTGACCGCGTGCGGGGAGGCCGGCTCGATCGCGACGCCGTTCTCGCGGTACCACGCATCGTCGGCCGCGGCCGGGCATCGGCCGGAGCCGTCGATCGCGATCGGCACCGTGGCGCCTTTCGGCGCGTACAGCGCGAAGCAGTCGCCGCCGATGCCGGTCATCAGCGGGTCGACGACGCATTGCACGGCGACCGCCGCGATCGCCGCATCGACGGCGTTCCCGCCCGCGCGCAGGGTCTCGATCGCGACGAGCGTCGAGGCCGGATGCGAGGTCGCGACGGCGGCCTGCGCCGCGTAGACCGGCGATCGGCCCGGTTTCTCGAAGTTCCTCATGGGCGATCCTCGCTCAGGGTGGCAACCCAATGGCCGGGCGCGACCTCGACGAGATCGCCGCCCTCGGGGATGGGTGAGGCGGGCCGGGCCTGCTCCGCGGAAAGCCGCGCGCGCTCGACGGCCGGGTCCGGCACCGGCACGGCGCCGAGCAGGCGCCGCGTGTAGGGATGGCGCGGGTCGTCGTAGAGATCGTCGCTCCGGGCCAGCTCGACGATGCGGCCGCGCCAGAGCACGGCGACCCGGTGGCAGAGGTGGCGCACCATGCGCAGGTCGTGGGAGATGAACAGGTAGGACAGGCCGAGTTCGCTCTGCAGGTCCTGCAGCAGGTTGACCACCTGTGCCTGGATCGACACGTCGAGGGCCGCGATCGGCTCGTCGGCGACGATGAAGCTGGGCTTCAGCGCGATGGCGCGGGCGATGCAGATGCGCTGGCGCTGGCCGCCGGAGAACTGATGCGGGAAGCGTCCGGCGAAGCGCGGCTGCAGGCCGACCCGCTCGAAAAGCCCGGCCACCGCCGCGCGGCGCTCGGATCGGCCCATGTCGGGTCGGTGAAGCTTGAACGCCTCCGCCACGTAGTCCCCGACGCTCATGCGCGGGTTGAGCGCGGCGTAGGGGTCCTGGAACACGGTCTGGATGCGGGCGCGCATGCCGCGCATCGCCCTCGGCGAGAGCTTGGCCAGATCCGTGCCCTCGAAGGCGACGGTGCCCTCGGTCGGCGGGTTCAGCATCGTCACGGCACGGCCGATGGTCGACTTGCCCGAGCCCGATTCGCCGACGAGGCCGAGCGTCTCGCCGGGGCGGATGTCGAAGCTGACATCCTCGACGGCGCGAAAGACCGAAGCCTTGCCGCCCCACCACGAGCGCAGGGGGTAGTGCTTCGAGAGGTTGCGCACCGAGACGATCGGATCATCCGGAGCCCGCATCATGCCGTCGCCTCCGCTTCCCGGGCCAGGATCTGCGGAAGGTCGTACCAAGCGGCGACGAGGTGGCCCGGTGCCGCGCCCGGCGCCTGGGCGAGCGGCGGCATCTCGGCCCGGCAACGCGGCGTGGCGTAGGCGTTGCGCGGGGCGAACGGGTCGCCCGGCGACGGATGGCGCATGTCGGGCGGCGCGCCCTCGATCTGGCGCAGGCGCCCGCGCCCGGCCCGACCGCGGGTGAGGTCGGGCAGGGAGCGCAGCAGTCCCAGCGTGTAGGCGCTGCGCGGGTCGGCGAAGATGTCGTCGACCGGGCCGCGCTCCAGGATGCGGCCGGCATACATCACCTGCACCGTGTCGCTGATGCCGGCGACCACGCCGAGATCGTGGGTGATCCAGATGATCGCCATGCCGATCTCGCGCTTCAGCTCCTGCACCAGGGTGACGATCTCGGCCTGCACCGTCACGTCGAGGGCGGTCGTCGCCTCGTCGGCGATGAGCAGTTTCGGGCGGCAGGCGATGCCGATGGCGATCATCACCCGCTGGCGCTGGCCGCCGGAGAACTCGTGCGGGTACTGGTCGAGGCGCGCGGCGGCATTCGGGATGCGCACGAGGTCGAGAAGCTCCCGGGCCCGCGCGCGGGCGGCGCGCCGGTCGAGGCCGAGATGGATGCGCAGCGGCTCGACGATCTGCGCCGCCACGGTCATGCCGGGGTTGAGCGAGCTCATCGGATCCTGGAACACGAACCCGATCTCGCCGCCGCGCACCTTGCGCAGAGCCTTCTCGGGCAGGCTCAAGAGGTCGCGGCCGCGGAACAGCACCTGCCCGCCGGTGATCCGCCCGGGCGGCCGCGGGATCAGCCCGAGCATGGCGAGCACGTGCACGCTCTTGCCCGAGCCGGACTCGCCGACGATGCCCAGGGTCTCGCCCTCGCGGAGGACGTAGGACACGCCGTTGACGGCATGGACCGCGCCGCCGTCGGTGTCGAAGGCGACCGCGAGGTCGCGGACCTCGAGGAGGGGAGCGCCGCCCATATCCGCCGCCATCAGGTCCTGCCTCGTGGATCGAGCGCGTCGCGAAGCCCGTCGCCGAACAGGTTGAAGCCGAGCACGGCGAGGAAGATCGACAGGCCGGGCCAGATCGCCATCCACGGCGCCTGATCGAGGAAGTTCTTGGCGACGTTGAGCATCGCGCCCCAGGACGGTTCGGGCGGCTGCTGGCCGAGGCCGAGGAAGGACAGGCTCGCCTCGGCGATGATCGCCGCCGCGATGGTCAGCGTCGCCTGCACCAGGATCGCCGGCACGATGTTGGGCAGGATGTGCACGAGGGCGATCCGCCAGGGCGGGTTGCCGACCGAGCGCGCCGCCTCGACGAACTCCTCCGCCGCCACGGCCTGGACCTGGGCGCGGGTCAGCCGGACGAAGGTGGAGGTGGCCGACAGGCCGATCGCCACCATGGCGTTGGTCAGGCTGGGCCCGAGGAAGGCGGCGAGCGCGATCGCCAGGATCAGGAACGGGATCGCCAGCAGCGCATCGGTGAGCCGCATGATCGCCCCGTCAACCCAGCCGCCGGCATAGCCCGCGAGCAGCCCGAGCGGCAGGCCGAGCGAGACGGCGAGCGCCACCGAGACGAGGCCGGCGCCGAGGGAGGCCCGCGCCCCGTAGACGATGCGCGCCAGCACGTCGCGCCCGACCTCGTCGCCGCCGAACGGGTGGGCGAGGGAAGGGGCCGCGCGCACCGATCCCCAGTCGGTCGCGGTCGGATCGTAGGGTGCGATCAGGTCCGCGAAGACCGCCATCAGGACGAGGAGGAGGACGATCGCGAGGCCGACGACGGCGCTGCGTCGCGCCCGCAGGCGGCGCCAAAAGGCGCGGAGCATGCCCGGTTCCGCGAAGCGGCTCGCGGCGCTCTTCCCGTCTTCCTCTGCGGGGGAGGGCGGGCTTCGCGTCGGCGAGGGTCGGGAGCGGGGAGCGAGGGTGCCGAATGCGGCGCTCCCCGCTTCCCCGCCCCTCCGCAGGGTACCCTCCCCCGCCGAGGGGGGAGGGAGGAGCGCGTCGCGATCCATCCCGCTCATGCCCGCCTCAGCTTCGGGTTGACCACGGCCGCGAGCACATCGGCCGTGAGGTTGAGGCCGACATAGGTGGCCGCGGTGCAGATCACGACGCCCTGCACGGTGGCGAAGTCGCGGTTGAACACGGCGTCGACCATCAGTTTGCCGAAGCCCGGCACCGAGAAGATCTGCTCGGTCAGCACCGCGCCGGACAGGAGCTGGCCGAATTCGAGCGCGCCCAGCGTGATGATCGGGATCGCGGCGTTCGGCAGCGCATGGCGCAGCACCAGCCGCAGCGGCGAGACGCCCTTGGCCCGCGCCGTGCGGACGTAGTCGGAACCGAGCACGCCGAGCATCGCGGCCCGGGTGTGTCGCATCATCACCGCGCTGATCGCATTGCCGAGCACGAAGGCCGGCATCGCCATCGCCTTCAGGTTCTCCCACAGGCTTTCCGAGGGCGGGACGTAGCCCGAGGCCGGGAGCCAGCCGAGCTGGACCGAGAACAGCAGGATCATCAGGATCCCGAGCCAGAAGTTCGGGATCGACAGGCCCCAGAGCGCGACGCCGTTAGCGAGCGTGTCGGCCCAGGTGCCGCGACGGACGGCCGAGAGGATGCCCATCGGCACGCCGATGGCGAGCGCCACCAGCATGGCGAGACAGGCGAGCTCCAGCGTCACCGGGAGCTTCTCGGTGACGAGCTCGGAGACCGGCTTCTGCAGGCGGATCGATTCGCCGAGGTCGCCCTGCAGGACGCCGGCCGCCCAGTAGCCGTAGCGGACCGGGAGCGGTCGATCGAGGTGGTACTTCTCGCGGATGAAGGCGATCACCTCCGGGTCGCGCTCCTCGCCCGACAGCGCGGTCGCGGTGTCGCCCGGCAGCAATTGCTGCAGGGCGAAGATGATCATCGAGGCGAGGACCAGCGTCGGGACCGCGAGCGCCAGGCGGCGGGCGAGGAA
>CAZZZJ010000018.1:0-7814 GCA_964658355.1 Beijerinckiaceae bacterium | reverse complement strand
CCAGGAATAGAGGTAGGCCTCGAAGTTGCCCTTGTCGGCCATGTCGAGCAGCGTGGTGAAGTCGGCCGCCTGGATCCGGATGTCGAAGCCGGCCTCCCGGGCCATCGCCTGGATCACCTGCCCGACCTGCGGCGCCTCGCTGTTGGCATACACCGAAAGCGTGATCTGCGGCTTGGGCTGCCCGGCCCCGGCGAGCAGCGCCTTCGCCTTGGCGACGTCGCGCTTCGGCACCGGATACTCGTTCACGTAGTTCGGGTGCTTGGGCGAGACCCATTGGTTGCCGGGCAGGAACTCGCCGTTGAACACCACCTGGTTGAGCGCGTTGCGGTCGATCGACAGGTCGAGGGCCTCGCGCACCTTCGGGTCGGCGAGCGGCGAGCCGGCCTTCGCGGGATTGAGCAAAATCTCCTGGAAGCCGAGTTCGTAGACGGATCCGAGCGCGAGCTTGGGGTCGCGGCTCACCTGGGGAACGTCGGTCGGCGCCAGGCGCTCCAACAGGTCGAGCTGACCGGCCCGCAGGTTGGTCAGCCGCACGGTCGCGTCGGGAATCGGACGGAACTCGATCCGCTGGATGTGGATCTGGTCCTTGTTCCAGTAATCGGGGAAGCGCTCGACCACGATCCGATCCTGCGGCACCCGCTCGACGAACTTGAAGGGGCCGGCGCAGACCGGCGCCGTGGAGAACTTGTCGCCGAGTCGCTCGGCCGCCTTCGGCGAGACCATCATCCCGGCGCGATCGGTGAACTGCGCGATCAGCGGCGCGAACGGCGTCTTCAGGTTGATCTTGAAGGTCAGGTCGTCGACCACCTCGACGGTGTCGATCGGTGCGATCTCGCCGCGGCGCTGCGAGCCCGGCATCTTGAGGTGACGCTCGATCGAGAACTTGGCCGCCGCGGCGTTCAAAGGCTCGCCGTCGTGGAACTTGACCCCCGGCCGCAGGGCCATCGTCAGCGTCTTCTCGTCGGGCGAAAGGCTCCAGGACGTCGCGAGCTGCGGCACCGGCTTCAAGTCCGGGCCGATATCGACGAGCTTGTCGCAGAGCGCCGTGAAGACCATGCGGCTGGCGAACGTCCGCGCCAGCGTCGGATCGAGGGCGTCGGGGTCCTCCATCATGCCGTAGCGCAGGGTCTGCGCCGATAGGGAGGTCGAGGAGAGCGGCGAGGAGACGAGCAGGCCTGCGATCAGGCAGGCGGCCGACAGACGCGACATCAAGACTTCCCAGGACGGAACGGTGTTTCGAGGCGGACGGACGGAGGGTGGGCCGATGCGCCGGAACAGGCAACCCCACGCTGGCATGCGACATTCCAAGGCAGCATCCCCCCAAGGGTAAATACTCCCAAGGCAGCATCCCGCAAAGCAGCATCCATGCCAGGAGCGATCCGGGCGGTCGCCGATCGGACGTCCGCACACGAGCCATCGAAGGCCGTGGCCGGGACGGCTCGACGGGGACTTGCGATGGGTGCCCCGAGACAAATGTGCATCGATGCCCTCGTCGCCCCGACGCAGGTGCAGAGACGGGGATTGCGATACAACTCTCGGTTGTTTAGGACTGCTGTCGGCACTATCCCGTTCTTGGTCGGGTTGGAGTCGAAGCATCCCGTCGGACTCGGCGACGAGGCGCCGTATTCGGCGATCCATCCGTCCGAACCTGATTCGTGAGGTTCCCATGATCGTCGCCGGCAACCGGGATTTCGAGACTTCGACGCCCGTCTACGTGCAGCCCCCGGCACATCTCCATCGGAAGGACTGCTATTTCTACCACACCCTGGAACTGAGCACCGGCGAGGTGGTCGAGGGCGGCTGGGATCTGCGCGGACGCTACGCGGATTACATCGGCCATGTCGACCTGCGCGGACGCCGCGTTCTCGATGTCGGGACGGCGGGCGGATTCCTGAGCTTCTCTGCCGAGGAAGCGGGGGCGAGCGAGGTGGTTTCCTTCGATCAGGATACCGGCGCCCGGCAGCACCTGCTGCCCTTCGCCGGCTCTCCCTACGTGGTCGACCATGCCGGGTGGGTGCGCGCCCACGACCACGCGATGCAGGCCTGGAAGAACGCCTACTGGTTCACCCATGCGGACCGGGGTTCGAAGGCCAAGGTCGCATATGGCGACGTGTACGACCTGCCGGCCGGCATCGGAACGTTCGACGTCGTGATCCTGGGCGCCATCCTCGAGCATCTCGGCGATCCGGTTCGGGCGATCGGAGCGATCGCCAAGGTCGCCTCGAGCTACATCGTGATCAACACCGACTACATCCCCGGCGACGCGCCGATGGCCCGGTTCAACGGTTCGCCCGAGAGGCCGGAACACAGCTTCGTCTTCTGGTCCTACACGATCGAGACCTATCGCCGGATCCTTGCGATCTGCGGCTTCGAGATCGAGACCGTGCACAGGGATTCCTTCCTCGGCACGCCCGCCGTGCCCGGCGGCGAGCGGCCGCACATGCCCCGCGCGGCGATCGTCGCCCGACGGATCGCGTGAACCTCGACAGGCGCAGCGCCCGTCGAACGATCCGAAGACTTCCGCGGGGCCCGTCTTCCCGCGATCGACGAACACCGAGTCAGATCGCCATTCAATCGATCCACCTCTCGCATTGATACTGTCATTGCAATCCAAGTGCGTCGCGCCGCCTGTCGGGCGTCTTTTCAGGTGTCCTCGTGAGGACGGCGCGATCACCGCATGGAGCGAGCCCGTGAAGTCCGAAACGCATCACCCCTATCGCGACGCCCCGGCGACAGCCTTCTGGAAGAGAGCCGTCGCCGAGGCGCCGTCGGATGGGTTCGACCCGCTGATCGAGGCGCCCTTCCGGATCGCATCGTCCGACCGCGTCGCGACGGCGGGGAGCTGCTTCGCGCAGCACCTGTCCAAGGCGCTCATCGCCGAGGGCGTGAACTTCCTCAAGACGGAGGCGGCGCCCGAGGATGAGGCCGACGCCGTGCCGAAATTCTCGGCGCGCTACGGGAACGTCTACACCGCGCGCCAGGTCCGCCAGCTCTACCAGCGCGCCTACGGGCTGCTGTCCGTGCCCGACACGTTCGCGTGGCAGAGGACGGACGGTCGCCTCGTCGATCCGTTCCGCCCCAACGAGTTCCCAGCAGGCTTCGCCACCGCGGCCGAGGTGGCGACGGAACGGCGCGCGCACCACGCGGCCGTGCGCCGCCTGTTCGAGCAGTGCGACGTCTTCATCCTGACGCTCGGTCTCACCGAGGTCTGGGTCTCGGATGCCGGCGGCTTCGCGCTGCCGCTTCCGCCCGGCGTGGTGGCCTCGCCCATCGACCCGGCGGCGACCGTCTCGCCGAAGAACCTCTCGGTGGCGGAGATGACCGACGACCTCGTCACCTTCATCGACGACCTGCGCCTGGTGAACCCGGGCGTGCGGATCATGCTCACGGTCTCGCCGGTTCCGATCATCGCGACGTTCAACCCGCGTCACGTGATCGTCTCGAACACCTACACGAAGTCGGCCTTGCGCGTCGTCGCCCAGCAGGTCGGCGAGTTGCGGCCCGACGTGTTCTACTTTCCGTCCTATGAGCTGGCCGTGGGCCATCCCCGTCTTCGCTTCTTCGACGAGAGCCTGCGCCGGATCAGCCCCGAGGGCGTCGCCCGCGTGATGGATCTCTTCCGCCGCCGCGTCCTCTCGGGAGACGGCGCGCCGGCCCGCCGCGAGCCCGCGCCCGAGGCCGTCCCCTACGATGCCGACGCCCCGCGCCTGAGCGACGAGCTCCAGGGCGTCATCTGCGACGAGGAGATGCTCGGGATGCTCTCGCCCGCGGCCCCTCCCGCATCGGGCGAGCCGGCCCACGCCGACCGCGCGGAGGCCTGACGTGCCATGACACGATCGCGGCGGCTCAGCGTCCTCACCGGCTGCCAGATGGAGGGCCTCGTCTCGGCACTGCAGGTGCTGCTGCCGGACTGGGAGGTCGAGGGCGTCCACACCTACCGCCTGCGCAACGCGGACGGCGCCGACCTCGCCGCCCGGCTCCGCTCGGCCGATCTGGTGTTCGCCATGCCGCTGGATTCGACGTTCGGCGCCTTCTCCGAGGCGGAGATCCGCGCGACCTGCGCCCGGGTCCAGTTCGTGCCGCCGGTGATCTTCCCGGCCTTCCATCCCGACATCACGTACCTGCCCAAGGCAGGGAACGTCCATGTCCAGAGTCCGCTGACCGACTACAACTCCGTGATCGCCGTCTGCGGCTACATGCTCGGCTTCGGGGTTGAGAAGACGCTCGGCCTCTACAACGCCTACGTCTACCAGAAGCTCGGCTATTTCGACATTCTGCCGCGGTGCCGCTCCGACCTGATCGCCGACTTCGCCGATCACGGGATCGACATCCGCGAGGCCGTCGACCGGTGGATCGCCCATCCCGACTGCTTCATGTACTCGTCGAACCACCCGCGCGCGCACGTGCTGGCCGACGTCGCGCTGGCCGCCTGCCGCGCCGCGAGCCTGCCGGTCCCCGAGGCGTTTCCCTGCCCCGACCTGATGCCGGACAAGCTCGCCACCTGGGTGATGTATCCGGTATTCCCCGAGATCGCCGACCGGCTCGGCAAGAAAGGCCATTACTTCTTCAAGGCGCTCTCGTTCGACCGGATGAACGTGCACTCCCTCGAGGCGTTCGTGGACCGGTCGTTCCGCGCCTACGCGGAGGAGAACCCGGCATCCTGGCAGCTGCCGCTGCGCCTGGACAACAGCCGTGCGCACCTCCAGCGCCTGTTCGCCTGACGCGACCGGACGAGATGGCGGCGGCTCGGATGCCGCCCTGCGCATCGTCCGGGCGCACGGCAGAGCACAGGCGGAGCGGTCGGGGCGGCGCTCGTCAGTCGCCCGGGATGAACCGGAGGGTGCCTGCGCGACGCGTCGGCCTGCCGGTGTCGCTGGTATGGTCGATGCCGTCCATGACGGGCACCTCGGGAAAATCGAACGGGCTGACCCCGTCCAGGCAGGCCACGTTCACGGCATGCAGGGTCTGGTCGGATCGCCTCTGGTGATGGGTGTAGATTCCGCAGCGGGAGCAGAAGAAGTGCTGCGCCGAACCCGTATGGAATCGGTAGCTGGTCAGCGCCTCCGCGCCCTGCAGGATCTCGACCCCGCCCATCTTTGCCATCGCGACGACGGCTCCGCGCATCCGGCAATAGGAGCAGGTGCAGCGGCGGATCGACCGGAATCCGTCGCTGAGCGTCGCCGCGAAACGCACGGCGCCGCAATGGCACCGGCCGGCGCGAACGTTCGTCTCATGGACCATGGTGCCTATGTCTCCGATCCGAGGGACGTTTGCGTCCCCAGCGGGCAGTGCCGCTGCCGGCGAGTGCGGGCGCGGCCATGGGCAGCTCACGCCCCGGTACGCCGCGCCCGTCCCGGCGAAGCGAGCCGGGGCGACAGGGCCAGCATCAGCGGAATGACGGCGAACGCCGTTGCGGCCGCCGCCACCGCCGCCCAGCCGGGCCCGGCGGCATCGCCCAACGGTCCGTAGAGGAGGGGCGTCGCCAACGCGCTGCCGCCGAGCGTGCAGGTGTAGAAGATCGCGAAGGCCCGCTCGACGCGCCCGCCCGGCGCGAGTTCCGGCACGGTGCCGTACAGGACGGAAGACGTGCCGTTCAGCATCAGGCCGAGCACGGGCAGGACGGCGAGGGTGGGGGCGAGGGGCAGGGCGATGACCGCGAGGATCGCCAGGGCGGTTCCCGCTTCGGTGAGGATCACGCTGCGCGTCACCCCGAAGCGCTCCCCAAGTCGGCCGAACGCCGCCTTGCCCAGCGCACCGCCGACGGCGACCAGGGCGAACGCGACGCCCACCACGGTGAGCGCCGCCCCCTTCGCCTGGAGCAGGAACGGCAGGTAGATCAGGAAGGCCGGGCGCGCGGCGTTGTCGAGCATGCCGATCGCGACGAGCAGGCTGAAGCCGGCCCTACCGCTCGACGGACCGCCGGCCGGGACCGCCCCCGTGTCCTCGCGACCGGCCTCGCGCGCAGTGGGCTCACGCGGCAGCAGGAAGGCAACGCCGAGCGCGACGCATGCACCGAGGCCGGCGACGAGCCAGAGGACGGCGCGCCATTCGCTGCGCACGAGAAGGAAGCCGACGAGGGGCGGCAGCGCCGCTTTCCCGAGATCGCCGACGAAGTTGTAGGTGCCGAGCGGGCCGCGGGCGGCCTGCCCGTAGGTCCGGGCGATCACCGAGGAGGCGAGGGGGTGTTGCGTGCTGCTGCCGGCACCCGACAGCGCGAGGGCGACGCAAAGGCCGACGAGACCTCCCGACGCACCGGCGAGGGCGTAACCGCCGGCGCCGAGCAGCGTGCCGAGCACGAGCACGGCCCGTGCGCCGAGCAGGCGGGCGAGCGACGTGGCGGGCATCTGCAACCCCGCCAGCGCCCCGACGTAGAGCGAGCGCAGCACGGCCAGGGCGACGTATCCAAGCCCGAACTCCGCCTGCCAGACAGGGAGCAGCACGTAGATCAGATCCGTGTAGCCGTCGTGGAGCGCGTGATTGATGCCGACCACCGTGAGCGCACGCCGCCCATCCCGGTCCGGGTGCGCCGCGTCGATCCGTGCATCGCGACGCCACGCGGGTGAGGTCCGGCTATCCGTGTTCATGGCCGGCAGGATGGTCCCCTCGTCCTGACCTGACAAACGCCTTAAGCTCACACGCATGTGAGGAAAGCTGACGCATGCATCGTCGATTGCCGCCGCTCAACGCCTTGAAGGCCTTCGAGGCCGCGGGGCGGCACGCCAGCTTCACCCGGGCGGCCGACGAACTCCGGGTGACCCACGGGGCGGTCAGCCGGCACGTGCAGGCGCTCGAAGCGTGGCTCGGCCTTCCGCTGTTTGAGCGCCACAACCGCCGGGTGGTCCTGACGGAGGCGGGGCGAAGCTATCTCGCCGAGATCGGCGCGGCCCTCGATCGCATGGCGCTCGCCACCGCGCGCCAGGTGGAGCGTGGCCAGACGCGGGTGCTGCACGTGAACGCGCTCGCAACCTTCACGCTGCGCTGGCTGATCCCGCGCCTCTCGGCCTTTCAGGTATCGCACCCGGCCGTGGAGATCCGCCTGACGACCTCGAACGTGCCGCTCGCGCAGGTCATCGAGCCGTTCGACATCGCCATCCGCGGCGGTCCGGAGACGCGCAAGGGCTATGCCGGGCAGCCGTTCCTGCCGGAGAGGCGCATCCCGGTCTGCAGCCCGACGCTGCTGCAGCGCCTGCCGCTTCGCGAACCGGAGCAGCTCCGGCACCATACCCTGCTCCACGCGGCGACGTTGCCGCAGGTCTGGCCGCAATGGCTCCGCGCGGCCGGCGTGCCGGAGCTCGAGCCGCAGGCTTCGGTCACGCTCGAGCACTTCTACCTGACGCTCCAGGCCGCCCTCGACGGCCTGGGCGTGGCCATGGGCCCGGAGCGGCTGATCGCAGACGACGTGGAAGCCGGCCGGCTGACGCTCCCCTTCGCCGGCCCCGCGCTGCCGGCAAGGAGCTACTTCACCTACATCCCGGAAGCGCGTGCGGACGATCCGGCCGTCCGCGCCTTCTGCAATTGGCTGCTCGCGGCGGGTTAGCGCTCGCGATGTCCGAGCGGCCCCGAAACCTCCGCGTTGACCGCGGCGACGGGTTCCGGTTCGAAGAGCCCGCGCAAAACGAGAGAACCGTCACGATCTCCGGCTGTACACGCGTCATCCGTCAAGACCGTACGCTTGGACAAGCCCCACACCCGGTGATCGTTGCGCGGACCGAACGCAATCGGGTTTCGACCGACGGTCATCGATTGAAAAAGCCGACCGGAATCGGCCAGCGATCTCGAAGGCAAACGAACACAGGGTCTGATCGGCAAGTCAG
>CAZZZJ010000017.1:0-19118 GCA_964658355.1 Beijerinckiaceae bacterium | reverse complement strand
TTGGGGCGGGGTAGCTCAGCTGGTTAGAGCAGAGGAATCATAATCCTCGTGTCGGGGGTTCGAGTCCCTCTCCCGCTACCATGTATCCCCCACTACGGGCGGCGTCCGGCGCCTCGAGATCCTGGATCAGTTCGTCCAGACGACCACGGACCTCCACATCGAAACCCGCTCTTGGTCCGTCCGGATGGATGGTGACGCTCTCGATCAGCGTGCGCAGGTCCGCGACCGCGCGTGACCCGGCGGCACGGCTGCCGTCTCGACTCCGGGCGTGATCGTTCAAGGTCGCCGCCAGATCGTCCGCGCTGCGCCGGAAGCGCGCGACGGTGGCGGGCTCCAGAGCGATGATGGCTGACGAGCCGCCTGCGATTCGGATCTCGTCCTCGAGCGCTTGGTGCTCGGCCCGGATGCGCGGCATTTCCGCCTCGGCCTCGGCCTCGTCGATCAGCCCGCGGATGAACGCGCGCTTCACCCGCTCCAGCTCGGCGCCGAGCGCGTCACGGCGGGCGTGAAGACGTTCGAGATCCTGCGGACCGGTCCTGACGAGCCTCGCGCGCTCGGCATTGTAGGCGTCGACGTACTCGTCGATCAGCCACGGGTTCGACAGGTGCTCGACGAGGCCGGCGAGGACAGCGTTCTCCACCGCGACGAGGTAGACGATGCGTCGATTCGCACAGGTGCCGCTCTCGCGGACCGCGGAGCAGCGGATTCGCGTCTTCCCGGTCCGGTCGCGATCATGAACCGAGTAGCCGGACCCGCAGCAGCCGCACCGGAGCAGGCCGGACAGCATGTGCGCCGGCGCGCGCTTCTTGTGCGACGGCGTTTTGCCCTTCTCGGTCCGCATCGATTCGGCTTTCTGCCAAAGCGCGTCGTCGACGATGCGAAGCTCCGGCGCGGCCGAGGTCTGCCATTCGGCCTTCGGGTTGACGCGGGACACCCGGCGACCGGTGTCCGGGTCCTTGATCATGCGGACCCGGTTCCAGACGATGCGGCCGGCGTAGACCTCGTTCGCGATCAGGCCGTGCCCGCGGGCGAGGTTGCCGTTGATGGTGGAGGCGTTCCAGCGCGTCCCGCGCGGCGGCGCGATCCCGTCGCGGTTCAGGTCGCCCGCGATCGTCCGCGGCACCCGGCCCTCGGCGTACTCGGCGAAGATCCGGCGAATCACCGCCGCCTCGTCCTCGACGACGGCATAGCGGCCCGGCTCGCCCGGCACCGGCCGGTAGCCGTATGCGCGGCCGCCGGCGTGTCTCCCGTCTCGAACGACGCCCGCCATGCCGCGACGGACCTTGTTCGCCAGCTCGCGCAGGAACAGCGCCCCCATGAGGCCCTGGATCGCCGCCTGGGTCTCGTCGATCACGCCCGCGTTGACGGTGTGGATCTCGATTCCCGCGAACTGCATCCGGCGCCGGATGCCATCCAGTTCCTCCGTGATGCGCGACAGCCGATCACCGTGCTCTGCGACCAGGATATCGAACTCACGCCGCTTGGCGGCCTCCACAAGCGCCAGAACGCCGTCCCGGCCGATCATGGACGCACCGGACTGCGCCCGGTCGTTGTACTCGGCCACCACCTTCCAGCCCTTGCGGGCGGCGAAATCGCGGCACACCGCGACCTGATCCTCGATCGAGCGATCACGCTGCAGGTCCGTCGAGTAGCGGGAGTAGATCGCGACACGCTTCATCGGCGGCCGGTGCTCCGGTCTTTCGGGTGGGAATCGGGACCGTCGGTCCCGGGCCGGCGCGCCGCAGCGAGCGATGCATCATGATCACGGCGGGCGTCGTCCACTGCAAGCGCGCGGACGAAGCGAACCAGTTCGGCTGGCGGCTTGGGCCAACGCCTCGTGCCAAGGGCCGGGGAGGGGACTGCGGCGGGGCAGCGAGGATGGCGGGCACGGGCCATGTTAGCGGCCTCCCCGGTGCAGCGCGCCGAATGAGGCGAGCACCTGCCTCCGATCGAGTGCCGCGAGGCGGTCGAGTTCGTGCAGGGCCGGCTCGAGTTGGGCAGGGTCGGTCTCCGCGGCGCGCAGCGCATCGACGAAGCCGGCGCCGCGCGGGCCGAGGCACAGGCGGGCGATGGCCTGCATCGAGCGGAGCCGCGCCAGCCGCTCACCAGCCTCGATATCGGTGCGCCAGGGACCGAAGGCGTCGCGGGCAGCGATCATGGTCCGCACCTCGAAGCTTTCCGCACCTCGACGGATGCGGCCTGGATGGGGCTCCGCACTTCCGCACCTATCCCCCCCCTAAAGGGGGGGTACAGGGTGCGGAGTGTGGTGCGGGCCCATTCCTTCCGCACTTCCGCACCTTTCCGCACCACAAAATCCGAGGTGCGGATCGGGATGGAACGAGGCTGATTCATGCCCGCTCTCCCACGACGATCATCGGTTTGTCGCGGCCGTTCCGCGGGTCATGTGTCCGCTCGATTTTTAGTACCTTGTTGCCGATCCAGGTCTTCAGCATCGCCTTGATGCGAAGTTTCCCGCCGGCCGAATCAGCGTCGATCGAAAGGGCGTTGGCGATGGCGTAGCCGGCCCAGTTGCTCGACTGGGCGTTCTCGGCCCAGACACCCGAGGCGATGGCGTCCTGCACCATCCTGAGGTCGCCGATCGCAACTGCATCGAACAGGCCCGGCATCGTCCAGGGCGCGACCACGCCGACGAAATCCTCCGGGCCGTCCGGATCGTCGTTGCCGAGCCCGACGCCGACCAACTCGCGCCACTCGGCCTTCTCCAGCGGCGGCGCCATGTTCGACTTGCCGTCGTCGACCCGGAAGAAGCGGCGGCGGTCGGCGGGCGCCACCTCGGCCTTCTCGGCCTCCTCCAGCGACATCACGTTGAGGACGCGCGCCGAACGGACGGCCCCGATTAGCGCGGAGCCGCCGCGGGCATCCTCGACGGTGTAAGTGGTCTGGCCGGCGCCGGCCTTGCGGACGTGGTGGACGAGCTCGACGCAGCAGTTGCCGGCTTCGCTGATGCCGCCCCAGGTCTTGGTGACCCGGTCGATTGCTCCGTTGTCATTCTCTGGCACCGCGTGGCACGACACGAACGGATCGATGGTCATGACGTCGATCCGACGCTCGCGGATCTCCGCCGTCACGGCGTCGACGATCGGGCGCATCACCGTGACGCCCTCGCCGAGCTTCTGAGCGATCACGATCGGGGTGTCCCGGCCGCTATCGATGAACAGGCGGTCGCCGATGTCCTCGGCCGTGATCCGGTAGTGAAGGCACGCGGCAGCGATGCGCCGCTCGATCTCCTCACGCGGATCTTCGCCGTTCCAAATCCAGACCCGGAGCTTTTCCGGCACCGGTACTCCGAGCAGTGGCTTGCCCGTCACCATCGCCAGCGCCTCGACGAGCACCAGACTGGTCTTGCCGAGCCCGCCGGGCGCCACTGTCGCCGTCGGGTAGCGCCGAATGTAGTGGCGACCATAGAGCCAGCGGCGGCGCGGGATCGCCTTCGGATCGATCCACACGAAGGGCGTCGCTCGGATCGAAGGCACGGCCTCGATCAGGTCGAGCACGGGCGGCGCGAATCGACCGTCTTCCTCGGGCACGACGAAGCTGCGCCGATCGTACAGAGGTTCGACGTTGGGCCGCCCTGGCAACGTCATGCTGCCACCCCGGCGCGGAGGACGTCGTTCATGTCCTTGCCGACTCGCGGCATGACGACGTCGACCAGTCGACCGGCCTTGTGCCAGCGGGACCCGACCTGGCTGCAGGCCGCGTCGCTTGCGCCGGCATCGCGCTCACCAAGCACGGTCAAGCACTCAATGCCGTCGAGCACTGGGAAACCTGCAATGCCGGCCGTGCTGCCGAGAGCCCAGACCGGTCGTATGCCGACCTGACGAGCAGCAAGGCACGATTCGATGCCTTCGCCGATGGCGAGCCCGGTCGTGATTGCCTCGGACGGATCGAGCATGACCGCAGCACCAAGCGCCGTCCCGAGCATCTTCCGCCCGAGCTTGGTGCCCGTGGCCGACAGCGCAGTTCTGTGCACGCCGAGGATTGTCCCGGCCCGCACGCAGCGAAACGGCGCGACCATCGCAAGCGCGGTCTCGTCCCGGCCCCAGGGGCATCGCGGGTGGAAGCGCAGGACGTCACCGGCGATCTCGTCCGGGAGATCAAGGCATCGGCTGTGAAGGTAGGCTGCGACGACAGACCCCCGCGGGTCGGTTGCTCCTTCCCAGATCGCCACAGCTTGGCGCTGCCGGCGAGCCGCGTCCGCTCTATCCTCAATCTCCGCCTGCCGGCGCACCTCGACCCGCCGGCATTCCGCGGCTGGATCAGGCCGCTCGTCGCGCCGGCGCAAATGCTCCGGCAGTTCGCCGAGAATCTGCAGCGCTCGGTCCTTCGCGGCGAGATCGTCGGTCCGACCGCCGCCGTTCCGCACGGTGACCAGCAGGCCGTCGGGCGCGCCCGGCGAGTCGGTGTAAGACGTGCCGCGGTCGGCCGGACCGTGCCCGATCGTGGGGGCGTTCAGCGTCCGACCGCTGATGTCGCCGCCGAGGGCTGCCTTGAGGATGCGCAGGCGTGCCGTCATAGGCCGCGCTCCGCCATGTCGAGGCGGTCGACGATCTCGGTCAGCCAATCCGCTTGCGTGATCGAGAGCTCGCGCTTCCACTTGATCGTCTCGCCGACGAACCGACGCTCGGACGCGGACAGATGGCTGCCGCCGGCACGGTGCACCCACAGGGCCATCTCGCGATGGCGCCGGGTCTGGCGGTCCGTGAAGACGTGGATCGGTTGGCGGCGCGGTCGGTAGGTCGGCGCACTCCCGACCACCGGTATTGGCAGCCGCGAAGAAAGCCCGTGCAGCTCGAGGATCGCGGTGTGGCTTGCGGCGGCTTCATCCGGCGTCGGCATCATGATCGACGCAGCCTGGTTCGCGTCGAAATAATCCAAGAGGATTGTCCGGACGCCCAAGATGCCGGGGTTGATCTGGCGCAGCGTTCCGGTAGCGGAAAGGAGACCGCTCATAGGGAAGCCTCCGCGTTGGACGGACCGAAAGCGAGTTCGGCCACCACGGCTGCGATAGAAGTCGGCAGTCTGCACTGGACTGCAATGCGCTGCGCTTGGCGGGTGATGAGAGCCGCATTAAGGTCCAAGGTGTCGGGCTGGAATTCGACAATCTTGGAAGCCCGGGCGCTCGGAAGAGCTTCGGGCTTTTTCATGCTGCGCTCGCATTCAATGCCTTCGCGCCCGCGTCATCGACCATCAGCATTTTGCGAAGCGGTGCAGTGGGCACGACGATGCGACGTCCAATTCGAGTCGCTCGGATGTCACCGCGATGAATTGCGTTGAGAACGCCCTGCCGTGATAGGCCTAGGACGTCAGCTGCTTGCGCGACGCTGCAGGATGGCTTGCCCAAGCAAGCACTTAGCCGTTCATTCACCATGGCCGCCTCGATTAAGTGCGTTCGATTCACCGAACACCATAATTGGCAGCTTGCGTCTCGATATGCAAACTTTTATGCGTTTGCGCCTGTGAACACAGAAAGTCAGGATGTGTCTAAATGAGTGAGGACGTCGGCAAGCCGAAGCGACGCGGACGCCCACCTCTTGCAGCAGGCGAAAAAAAGCGCATCACCATGACTTTTCGCGCTCGCGAAGAAATGCGCGACCGACTTGCTGCCCTAGCTTTAAGCAACAATCGTTCGATTAGTGAGGAAATCGAACATCAATTAGAAGTCGCTCATAATAGAGACGCTTATTCCCAGAAAATCGTACGAGATAGGATCAATAAAATTGTTGCCGACGAATGGAAAAAAGGCAACGAAGACAGAGTTAGGGAATGGATTGATGTTATGAGGAAGGAAAGAATTGAAAAAATACAGATGGCTACGGAGTCTATTGAGGAAAATCTAAGGCAACTAAAAAGTTATATGAAAGACTTTGAAGAAAAATAGCCTAATAAAGTTTACAAATTTAAATATTGGTCGCCCCTCCCGCAATATGAATTTGTGGCGACTAGAGGCATGACTTCAGTGTTCCTCTCGGGTGCCATCCTTTCGGACGCGGAATCGGATGCCCGCGCCGCCCCCGTTTTCCGGGATGAACTCCAGGCCGGCGCGCTCGAAGGCCTCGACCAGCGCACGGTTGTTCATGGTGGTGAGACGCGCAGTCTCCTCGCGTCGCTCGAAGGCTCCAACCGTCGATTTTGATACGCCCGACGCCTCTGCAAGATCAGCCTGTTCCCAGCCAAGAAATGACCGGCCGGCGCGGCAAAGCCGGGGGGAAAGAAGGGCGGACAAGAGCGCTCCGAAGTTTCTCAGCCTCAAGGTTATATCTGAAGCGCAAGGTTGTTGACAAGGGGCAATCCAAGTCCCAATATTGCGCCTCAGACACAAGGCTGTTCTCTGGAGCTTCTCAAAGGGGCGGTGCTCGCGCCTTGGTTCAGATCACCGCTTCTGTCGTCTGACCACCCGTCGGTTCGTCCGGCGCCCGTATCAACTTTGACTGCTCTCCGTCACCGCAACGATCTCTGATCGGCGTCCGCACGGGACTCATCCCCGACTTCCTTCCTCCGACCACAGCCACGAGCCCTCTGGAGCCCGACCGATGACGCACGCCCGTATCCCGAATTTCTCGACCTGCCTGCCTTCACGAACCCTGATTACGCGCACCGTACCGCATGATCCGATCCACGCCGCGATCGAGCGCCACCGTGCCGCCGTCGAGGACTATCAGCTCGCGCCGTCGCTGCTGACGAACGAGGAGACCGACGCGGCGCTCCACGCCCTGGTCGTCACCGCCTGCGCGACCCGAGCCGGCGCGGCCGCACTGCTGGCGCACCTGCGCACCTTTCTCAAGGACGAGGCCGAGTTCGCCGAGGGGTGGTGGCCCTCCTATCCAATGGCCCAGGCCCGCGCCGGCGACCTGGCGTTGCTCCTCGGGGCCGACATGCCGCCGGTGGCGATCCCGCCGTCGTTCCCGTCGGGCCAGATGTCGCCCGCCGCCGTGCTGCAGCTTCCGCCGCGCCCAGCCGCGCCCCTGCACCTGCGCGTCATCCGCAGCATCGGCGCCGCCGGAGAACTGGTCTCGGCTATCGCGATCATCGGCGTCGGCGCCTGGCTCGTTGGTCACGCCACCACCCTCTGAACCTCGTCCCGCCCCTCGCCCCGGGCCGGACGGCTCGCGGGCTCATCAAGGAGATCCAGTCATGTCGATGAAATATCCGCTCGGCCGGCTCGCCCGTCGCGATGCACCGAAGCCCACGCTCCGCGAGCGCGCCGCGGCTCTGAAGGCCACTGCAGCCCGCGTGATGCGGCTGCGGCCGGCCGATCAACCTTCACGCGAAACCCTACCGTCGACGAGCGGTGTGGATCGAGGCGCTGGTGACTTCCCAGTTAGGGAAGCGGTGACCGACCATTCGTCCCGAGAGCTTCCTGGCACATTGAGCCGCGATGGCGCGGCCGCCGGTAGGGCTCCGATGGAGCACGCCATGGGCCGCCACGAGATCTTCGAGATCGGGACCCCTCTCGCGGACGAGTTGCTGGCCGGGACGATGCTGGCTGGCATTCAAAGGCTCGACCCGGTCTTCGTAGCAATCGCAGAGACACAGCGCCTTCACGTTGCCCGCGATTCCGTGCTCAGCCTTCCACAAGATGCTGGGGAAACGGACCCGTCGCCGGAGCAGGATGCCGCACGGGAAGCTTTCTTCAATCACCTCGATGATGTGTTGCTGAAGACCGTCCCGACGACTGGTGCTGGCTGTGCAGCGCTGTGCCGATATGCCCTCGAGTTCGAAGAGACGAATGGCTGGGTCCTCGACGAGGACGCCAGCAACAATCAGCATCTTCGGATCCTGGATCTCATCGCTCGCTCGCCGATGCTGGCAAATCCGCCCTCACAGAATGATCCCGCAAACGCAGCCGACCGAGAAGTTGACGATGCGGCATTGGCCGATGCAGTGCCAGGGCTCCTGCGGATCGACGCGGAGATCGACGCCTCGATCCGGCGGGGAGAGGCCGACGGTCCTAATGGCGCGGAACTCACGCCGGCACATGCTGATCTCGAGGTGCAGCGGGACGCTTTGCTCGCCTGCCTCAAAACGATTCCGGCCGAAGGACTGCTCGGCCTTCGTGCAAAAGCGCAGGCTCTTCTCCTCGATAGGGTGCTGGAGTGCGACGAGGAGGCTGCTGACATTGGTGAAGCGCTCGCGGCAGATGTGCTCCGGCTAACGGCCTGTCCCAGCGTGGTCGTAACGCAGAAGCCCGACCCGATCCTCACCCTGATTGAGCAGCACAGGGACCTGCTGGTCACCTGGGATGCAGAGCCGGACGAGGAAGCCGAGGCCGATGCCCGGCAGGCGGATGTCTCAATGAAGCGGCGGGCGCTAGAGGCGGCGATGCGAACGACCGTGCCGACCACGGCCGCGGGTCTGCGTGCCTTGGTGGCGCGGCTGCGCGAGAACGCGGATCGGATGGGGATCAAGCTCGGCACCGATGAGGGGCACCAAGAGACCGATTTCGTCCTCGACGCGGTGCTGAACGCGGCCGGCCAGTTTCAGGCGGGCGCCTGACCGATGGGTACCCTGATCACGTTCACGCCCCGACAGCCAGCTGCACCCGTGCCGTTGCCTTCGCCCTCGCCGGCTGAGACCCGCCACCTGATTGAGGAGGCGGCACAGACCGCCCTCGACACGGCCGACCGGCTGCTCGCGATCCTCGACAGCATCGGAGGCGATCCGGACCTGGAAGACGGCGGCGATGCCGAGCCGTCCCTCGGCGCGCCCGAAGGCCACGACCGCCAGGCCCCATGGTTTCGCGGCACGACCCGCGACCTCGAACTCGACCGGCACCCAGAGCACACCCAATGAGGACCCGCTTTACGATGCGCGCCGCCTTGGCCTTCGGCCTGCCGGCGGTCGCCCGCAACATCGGTCGGGCCCGGCGGTGGTCGCGTGGTCTGCTGAAGCAGGCAGGGCACGAGGCCGGACGCGGCAACGTCGTCACCGCCGCCGGGCTGCTGATCTTCTGGATGGTCGGGGTGTGAACGTCGGACGGTCGAGGGTGACTGGCCCGCGCCGCCCTGCGGTGAAGGGTTGGAGGGGTTCGACGGATTGCTGGGGATTCGAACCCCTTGGCGCCGTCGAGAGGGTTCCGCGGAAGGGGTGGGATTCGAACATGGATCGAGCGCCCGGCCTACTTTGTGGGGCGCGTTGCTGGGGGCTTCGACTTCACGCGCGGGCGTGGCGGCTTCTGGATCTTGGCTTGGTGGAATGCCCGACGCGTCTCGCGTGCGTCCTCGCGCCTACGATTGTCCGAAGCGGGGAGTCGCCGTGATGGACGAGTCGATTCGCCCTCAGCGTCAGACACAATTCGCCGAGGTCGAGTCCAGATCGGGGTATCCAGCTAACCTCATGGTAGGGGTTCTTGTCGCACACAGAGTTCTGCGCAGGGCATCGCACGGTCCGAGCGCACCAATGGATACGATGGTTTCATGCATCCTGGTGAATAAGCGCCAACGCGGCACGGACTAGATCGCGGAACTGCTCAGACTCCCGCAGGGCCTTCATCGTTCTCTCCGCCAGCCGGGCTTCCTGTGCGATCTCGGGCGCATGATCGTCGGCAATCCCGAAGGCAAGGTTGGAGGCTTCGTCGTTGAGATGGCCCTGTCCGCTGAGAGCCCGCGATACCTGCGATTGCGAGATCCCGAGCCTCCTGCCGAACTCGGCCTGACTAATCCCGAGTTGTACGTGCAGGTGCTGCAGGAACTGCCGGTCCACAGCGAACCCCTTGTGTCATGCGTGTCGATGCATAACAATTCTCGTTGTCGATCCGCAAGCGTGTCATCGCCTGCGCTTCGGAGTGTTTGGAAAAGCGGACCGGTACGCGTTGCGTCTTGCATGACGCCGGGCAACCGTCGTTCCGATGTAGTCTGTCGACGGAGGGCAGATCGGTGATCGCAGTCAACTTTGCCGTCGGCCCGCGGATTATGCTTTCGAGCGGAGCTTGGTTCGATTTCCTCGACCCCGAGAGCAGCAATTTCAGGATCGAGGATGTCGCAGCCGGTCTTTCGAAGCTGTGTCGGTACGCGGGCCAGTGCGATGCCTTCTACTCCGTGGCCGAGCACAGCCTGCTGGTGAGCGACATCCTTCCCCAACACGCATTCGCGGCACTGATGCATGACGCTGCCGAGGCCTTCCTCGGCGACATCACGCGTCCCCTCAAGCAGTTGCTGCCCGAGTTCAAGAGGATCGAGGCGCGCGTCGAACGCGTCATCTTCGAGCGCTTCGGGGTGCCGACCCCGATGCCGAAGGAGGTTAAGCAGGCGGATCTGCGCGTACTCGCCGCGGAGCAGATGCAGCTCATGCCCCCGGAAACCTCGAGCTGGGTCTTCAGCGACCGCGTGGAGCCGGCCCCGATCCGTGTGCGCCGGCTCGATCCCGAGGCGGCACGGGAAGCCTTTCTCAGACGCTTCGAGGAACTGGCTCCATCGACCGCCCACCGCCATGTTCGCGTGGCGTAGCCGACGTCGCCATGTTCGTTGATTTTGGAAAGACACTCGACGCGGTACCCATGTCCGGACCCTCCGAGCCCCTACAAATCCGCAAGGACCGATCGCTCGACAGGCTGGCTGACACGGGCAACGTCGCGCAATTCGTCAGCTTTTCTCCGGAGGCCGGACGGGTACGTCAGGAGTACAGCCGTATGGCTGGTCATGCTCCGAACGATCCCTTCCTCTCGGAACGGCTCGCGCTGGAAACCCTTCTGAGGCTCAGTCCGGAGGCCTCGATCAATCTACGAAGCTTCAGCCCCGACAGCCCGCGTAGCCGCGAATTCGTCTATGGGATCGGGAACGTGGAGGACGCCGAGTCCGCGCTCCACAGGCTGCTCGGCGAGGGCCTCTTCGTGATCGCCAACGAGACCGTCGACGTGCGCGACGGCGGCGTCTCCGGCGTCGCCCAGGGCGGCGTGCTGGAGTTCTCCCCCGACGACACGCCGCGTTGCGTCGAGAAGGACGGCATCGCCTCCCTTCCTCTCCATCTCGGCTTGTCGATGCTGGAGACGGTCTACGGCTTCCGGCCGGACCTGGGCGACACCAACGGCGTTCGGCTCGAATTCAGCGTGCATCCCAGGCCGCGCGGCTGGCGCCAGACGCATACTCTGCTTTGGGAGCACGAGAGCATCGGTCCCGAAGCCCACGTGCCCGCGCTGACATGGCCCAACAACTTCAGCCGGCATATCGGCGACAAGGCCTACGGCCTGTTGATGGCATTCCTGGTCGGCCTTCCCACGCCTGCGACCACCGTCATCGGTCGACGCGTCGCTCCCTTCGTATTCGGGACCCGGGCCGCGAGCCGGGAGGTCTGGACGAGGACCTGCCCGCGCGAACCGGAACCCGGCCTCTACACGACGGTCAAGGGTTGGATCGACCCGTTCGCTCTGCTGTCGAAGGAGGACGTGACCGGGTCCGCCATTTCGTCCGTCCTCAGCCAGGCCGCCGTGCCCGCCCGATATTCGGGAGCGGCGATCGTCATGGCCGACGGCCGTCTGGCCGTCGAGGGCAAGAAGGGCGAGGGCGATCTCTTCATGTTGGGCGTCAATGCGCCCGAGGTCCTTCCCTCCGGCGTGCTCGAGGACGTGCGAGCCGCGCATCGACGTCTGCAGGGTGCGCTCGGGCCGGTGCGGTTCGAATGGGTACACGACGGCGACAAGGTCTGGATCGTCCAGCTTCATCTCGGTGCGACCCGAAGCACGGCGAAGGTCCTGGTGCCCGGAGACGCCGGAAAATGGCTTCGGTTCGAGGCTCGGGACGGTCTCGAGAAGCTCCGCACCGCGCTCCGCGACCTGCCGGCGGATGCAGGCCTTTCCCTCGTCGGCAACGTCGGTCTCACCAGTCACATCGCGGACGTGGTCCGCAAGGCGGGCAGGCCGGCGCGGATCGTCGTCGGCTGACCATGCGGCGTCGTGCGACCCCTACGGCCCGTCGTCCGGCGAGGATCCGGGGCGACGCCAGAGCTCGGTCGGGACCGCTTGATCGACCCGGTGGACCGCGATCACGTAGTCGTCGACGTCGGGGACGCCTCCGACAACGACGAGTTCAACCACGGCGTCGCTCTTCCCCCTCTTCGCCTTCCATTCGTCGAATGGATAGTCCGGGATGGAAAGGAAGGTCTTCTTGCCCCGTTCGACCGGTTTCATGATCGTCGATCCGCTGTTGATCGGGCTGAGCAGGATCGAATCCTGATAATTCTCGACGATTCCGGCGGTATCGAGGGTCAGGACGATCTGGGGATGCTTTCGATAGGCGCGCGCACCTAGCAGCCTCCTCAGGCGCGCGCGCGACAGCCAAAAGAAGCACTGGGAATTTAAGGTCCGATACCAATCCGTCGGCTTCAACTCGTCGAGCAGGCATTTCCGCAGGGCACCGTCCGACATGGGGATCTGGTCGCGGACGATCGCCCCCGGCAACCCGGGAGCGGCGATGGGTACGGATACGGGGCGACGCGCCGATTCGATCGCCTCGCGCTTCGCACCCTCGTATCCGTACAGGTCAAGCAGGGCGCTGGTGCTGAGAAGTCCGTGCTGCCTGATCGATGGCCAGCTGCCGTCCATCGCCATGTGCCAGAGGCGGGGATAGGTCGCGACGAGTTCGTCGATGGTCATCGCCAGGTCCTGCGATCGATGATGCCGCGTGGCTCGAACCGAGTGGAGACGAGCGAGACGCGCGCGTTCGCGACCTGCTCGACGGCCTCGATGAAGTCGCGCGTTTCGCCGGTCAGATCCTCGAACCGACGTGCGTTTCTGTTCGCGACGTCGATGTAGTCCGAAAAGCTCAATGCGATGTCGGTCGCCCCGTTCAGCACTGCCGCTCGACGAACCTGCTCCCAGTCGAACTCGGCGATACGACGGGAATTGTTGGAAATGGAGCCTTTCTCTGTCCGAGCTATCTCCTCCTCCGGAATTCCCGAGCGGTTGGATACATCCTTGTAGTCGATGCGACGGCTCATGGGACCGGACGTCCCGCCCACGCGGATCGGATAGGTTCTCGTGACCATGACGACCTTCCTAATTCGTCCCGGTGCGATGCCCGCATCCGCGAGACATCCCGCAACCGTCGTGTCGCGCGATGTGACGTGTGGATAGGAACCGTGATGGATGCTCAGCTCCGTACCCTGGGTGCCCTCCAGAAAGACCTTCCGGCCGCGCGCGAAGGCGTCTTCGAACAGCGGTGCGGTCGGACGCACGAAGAGCTTCAGTTCATCGGCGTCGCGGGCAAGGCGGACCGCGCTTCCGAGGGGAGCCGGGTCGAAGCGACCGAGGATCTTACGGGCCGTCGCGGCACCGACCCCCTGCTTGGTCGAGCCGATGCGGTCGCCGAACTCGGTTTCATGGTCGCGATCGGACTGCTCGATGATCATGGCCTGAGGATCGATGGAAAGTCGGTCGGCCGTGAGCCCGATATGGGCGATCTCTTCCAGCAGACGTGGGATCCAGATCGTTGCGCCCGCACCGAGTACGATCTTGGCGTCCGGATTCGCGGCGGATCCGGACGGCAGGTGGACGTAGGTCGTCGGCTCCGACCGTGGCGGAAGAACAGCCTTGTGGCCGGCATTCGGGCCGCCGACGCGCACGAGCATGTCGTAGGCAGGCGCGAGATAGCTGCAGACGTGGCCTTTGCCCTCGCTGCCATACTCGCCGCCGACGACGACATCGACAAGTCGATCGAGCTCGAGCGGGTAGAGGCCCAGACCCGCGACCGCGCGGGCAACGACCGAGATGGAGTCGCACCGGGTGGCGTCGACGACGCGATCGGCGACGGATCTGAGCGATCGGATGGCTCGCTCGGTCTCGCTCTCCTTCAGCTGCTCGTATTCGGCAAACTCGGCGATCTTTTTCTCTCGACGGGCGTAACGCTCGGCCAGCACGGCCTCGTCGGCGTCCACGTAGACGTGCCAGACGCGCCACTGGCCGCCGAAACGCCTGCGGATATGGTCGATCTGCTTCTTGATTCGGATCGCATCCACGATGACGATCTGATCGTCCGCGGTCGTAAGGACCTTCTCGAGCTCGCTGGCAACCCAACTGCCATCGGTGCTCCGATCAGCAGCTTCGCCGGCGTTCTGCAATGCCTTCCTCTCGGGGGCGGTACCCCAACTCCGAAGCATTTCGCGCGTCGAGTGGGTTACCCCGCCGAACCGTTGCTCGAGGATTCGGGTCAGGCTCGACTTCCCGACCCCTACAGGTCCGGACAGCGCCATTATCAGCCGCACTCTCGCACCTCCCTTGGATGACAGTGTTTCCCGGACGCCAATCGTGGTCCGACTCAAGGCCGCCGCATCACGTTTAGCAGCAACGACAGGCCGATCTGTCACTTACGACGAGGCGGCCCCTTCATCTCGTGCGCACATTCCGGATCGGCGCCTTCAGGAGCCGTTCACCATCGTGGCGCTTCCACGGGCCGGAATCAACCTCAAGGAAACCTCAAACGTGGAACCCCGTATTAAATCCAAGCTGACTTGGATTGGATAAAGGGAATTTCACAAATATTACAATATGTAATACAATCGCAATGGTCCATATGTTTAGCTGCGAGGTAAATTTTGGCATTTATTGCAACACTGACTATTGCAGTAAGCCGCACCTGCGGTGTGCCGCCGACGACGCGCTGCACTGCTGAGCAAGTGAACCCGCGACCAGGTGAGGAGAAGGCGGCGCCGAAGTCCTCGCCGCGGTGAGCCCATCCTGACGGGACGGTTCGGCCCCGCTCCGATCTGCTCACGGGGCGGGGGAACCCCGGATCTCACCAGCGAGGCCGATACGCAACGCGGCCGGGGTCAGGGTGCTGCGGCCCGGTTAAGCCGGCATCCATCCGGCGACCAGCCGGAATCCCGGAATGATGCGATGCCGGAGGCAGCCGCCCTCGGCTGGACAGCCGCAGACCTCTTCGGGGTGCACCCGACGGCCGGGGTGATCCGCACCGACTACTGCGGGGCCCTGATGATCAACGGGCGCCGGGTCGATGCGATCGGCGAGGCCTGGATCAGCTACGGGAACCAGACCTACCGCCGGGACAATCCGGGGCGGCCGAGCGGCGTGCCGGTCTGGGCGTTCGGGGGATAGGCCTCAGATAAGAATCGATCTTCCGCAAGTCACATGAAACGAGCCTTGCGCCCTGTAGAGGCGAAAAGTTTATTTACAGTTGGCTCAATTTTCTGATGAGGATTTTCTTGCGCCAACGAAAATACCAGTGAGCACCATCCCGACCAATCCTATAACAGTGACCGCGGTACTTCCAACCAATACCTGTAAAACGCCAGCCTCTATATTAAATGAGAAAATTTTGAAGCCTTCAAGAAATATCACGATCCCAACAACTAAACAGTAAGAGCACATAAACCAGAACGCCTTATTTGCATAAGGCTGTATAAGACTGTCCAATATTGCAGAAGTACTAACTCGTTTTCTGAGCTTGTCGTACTCTTCTTGAAGGGCAACCTTTTCATCAGAGACGCGGCTAAATTTTTCCAAAATCTCATCATATACACTGGCAGACACGGGCTCCTTTGCACCATCGATATTAGATGGCGCTTTATCTAGATCGGTCAGACTGATGCCCGTGGCACTTGGTTTATCGGCTTCCACGGCCAGCCATCGCAAGATCTACGTAGTGCTTCTTAATCTCGTCGTTATTTAATTCAGAGTTCTTCCCGCGCTCAAAGTAAGCTTTAAACCAAGGCGTGCCGGGCTCATGAGTCATTCGAGAAAGCTCATGTGCTTGTTTCGTCCCGTATTTACGCCAGACATGATCGATTACTGCCTCTTCTGAAGGCGACAGCTTCTCCCTTATTTCTTCTTTACTTATTGGATCGACCAGGGTGTTACATGCACCCCTATAGCCATAGAACTTTATGTGATCCCAGATTGCTCGATATACCGGCCCGTTATCCCACGCCTCAGGCTGATCCGAAATTAGTGGCTCATTGTTGATTGCGAGGTTCCAGCCATTGGCAATGTAAGCAAGCTTTTGAATAAGCATTTGCTGAGGCCATGCGGAGTCCGCTCGACGGCGCAGAAACTCGTTCGCAATGGCTTGAGGTGAATGGTTTGGCATTTGCTCAGACGCACCTCTCCCCTGTGCTGGATCTGCGTTTTACGCGGCCTCCAACGAGCCAGAATTGGGTACGAACGACCGTGACGTCGTTCACATCCTGTTCTCTACAGATTTTCGCGCTGGGCGTCACCACTTCTCTTGACAGGCGATCCTGGCACCGAGTCAGCGCTACGCGATGCAAACAAAAAGCCCGCCGCGGCTGATGCCGGGCGGGCTGAGGTGGGGTCGGAAGAATCAGCAGCGTAGGCCGTCAGGCCGGGGCGTCATCCCCCATCCGGGGGATCGCGCGACGCCGCCAGATCGCGCAGGACCGACATCAGCACCAGCATGACGATCGCGCCGCACAGGGCCGCCATCCAGAGGTGGCCGGA
Organism: Beijerinckiaceae bacterium; assembly: GCA_964658355.1. GTDB lineage: Bacteria > Pseudomonadota > Alphaproteobacteria > Rhizobiales > Beijerinckiaceae > Methylobacterium. The sequence continues at coordinate 2,695 of CAZZZJ010000017.1, read as the reverse complement.
CGTGAAGGCGCCTTCAGGGCAGGACTTCATCCTGGTAGTGCTTCTGTCGCGCTATCAGAGAGCCCCCCCAGTCTGACAGATCAAGCGGTGGATGAAGAACCTTACGAAGGTCATTGCCGTAGCATGAGATTGAGCTTCAACGGATCGTGCGGTATTCGGCTACCACAAAGCGCTGTTTCTCGGCGCACCTGCCTGAGCGAAGCGCCTTGATCGCCTGGCCACGGCCCCGCCCACCAGCGGCCACCCCGTTGCCCTTCGAGGCCACCCTGACGCGATGGCGCATCCTCGGAGAACCACCATGCGTCTCGTCCGGCCCGCTCTCCTGGTGTTCGCTCTGCTGACGGGTGGACCGGTCTCGGCGCAGCTGCAGAACAACGGGGTCTATCGGTCAGCCGCGCCGATCACACCCGGTACGCCCGTGCCCTACGGCGACGGCGTTGTTCTCGCCTGCTCCGCGCCGGGGACGATCCGCCTCGTAATACAGGATGGGTCGCCCTTTGACCTTTACGCGACACAGGGCACCGCGATCCTGGATGATCTGGCGGTGCGGGATGTGAACGCCGCAGCCACGACCGCGACCTGCGCCGTGACCGTCCTGCGTCGGTTCGGCGTCCGCTGATGCCCCGCCTTCCGTCTGCCAACGACCTCGGACCCGCTGGTTCTCTCGCGAGCCAGCGCGGCATTGCGAGCTACGACCTGTCGCCGCTGGCTCGCGGGGAGGCGGCCATTGGTGCCGGCATCCAGAAGATCGGAGATGCGGGCCTCAGTGTCGGCCTCGACATGATCTCGAAGGACCAGAAGGAAGGTGCGGTCTTCGACAAGGCCCGCGCCGATGCCGCCTTCATCCCGGCGCACACCGATCTGCTCTTGAAGCAGCAGGACGCCCCGGACGCCGACGCCTACCAGAAGGGCTCCCAGACCGCCCTCCAGGAGGCGGCGGCCAACATCCGAGACCCGCAGGCCCGCGAACTCTGGATGCTGAACCACGCCAGCACGCTCGCGAGCGGCAAGGCCACCGTGAAGGGCCTGACCGACAAGCGGGACGCTGACCACGAGCTGGCTGGCATCAGGACGGACGAGGACCGCGGCCTCCACACCATCGTGAACGCGCCGAGCCAGGCTGATGTCGACACGATGGTTCGTGCGGTCGGAGCCCGCTACGACGAGGCGGCCTCGAAGGGCATCATCACCGAAGTGCAGGCGCAGGCCGCCAAGAAGGCCTTCGCCCTACGTGGCATCACCGCCCGCATCGGCATGCTGGACCCCGAGGACCAGGTCGCAGCCTGGAAGGGCCCGGTCGCCGGCCGGGACGGCGTGATCGACCGCATCATCGGCGTAGAGTCGAACGGCAACGCCACGGCCCGCAACCCGAACTCGACCGCCACGGGCGCCGGGCAGTTCACAGAGGGCACGTGGCTCGGCACGGTGAAGGCGCACCGGCCGGACCTGCTGCAGGGCCGCGCTCCGGCCGCCGTGCTCGCGCTGCGCAACGATCCGGACCTGTCGCGCGAGATGGTCGGCTATCTCGCCGACGACAACGGCAAGGCGCTCGCGGCGCAAGGCCTACCGCAGAACCCGACGACCCTGTACCTGTCGCACTTCCTCGGCTCCGGCGGCGCGGCCGCGGTACTGAAGGCCAAGCCCGGCACGCCCGTCAGCGACGTGCTCGGCGACGACCAGATCGCGGCGAACCGCTCCATCCTCGCCGGTAAGACCGTGGACAGCGTAATTGGCTGGGCCGGCCGGAAGATGGGGGACACGCCCGAAGGCAAGCTGGCCTCCGTCATCCCGGAAGACGTCCGTGAGACCGGCCTGCGTCGCGCCGAGTCGCTCTACGCGACCGAGCAGCGCCGGGCGCAACAGGCGGATCGCGAGCAGGCCGGCGTGCTCCAGACCCGCATGTCCGACGATCTCGCATCGATCGAGGCCACCGGGCAGGGCAACGCGCAGCTTCGCGCCGAGGACGTCTCGCAGGCGCTCGGACCACAGGCCGCGAAGGATTGGCTCGCCCAGCGCGCGCGGTCCCGCCAGGTTCACGAGGCGCTCGACGGGATCGGATCGCTGCCCGAGGGCGACATCGAGCGTCGCCTGCAAACTCTTAAGCCGAAGCCCGGCGTCGACGGCTACACCGAGGACATGGGCGCCTACACCAAGGCGCGGAAACGGGCCGATGCGCTGATCCAGGCCCGGCGCGCCGATCCCGCGCTCGCGGTTGAAGGCCTACCGGCGGTGAAGGCCGCGCGCGAGGCGGCGCAGTACGAGGGCACACCCGACCAGAAGCAGATCACGCCGGCCAGCGCCCAGGCGATCGTCCGCGCCCGCCTCGCCTCACAGAGCCAGCTCGGCATCCCCGAGCCGATGGCCGTGACCCGGTCCGAGGCGACGGTGCTCGCTCGCCAGCTTCGCGCGATCGGCGATGATGATGCCGCCGGCCTGCGAACCTTCGTCGGCAAGCTGCAGGGCACCTATGGCGAGTACGCCGACGAGGTGCTGACCTCGACCATCCAGCACCAGAACATCAACCGAGACCTCGCCGTCGCGGCGACGGAGGTGCTCGGCAAGATCAGCCGCGGGCAGGCGCCGAATCCGTTCGATCAGCGCCGCCTTGATCGAGCCAGCGACGGCCAGCGGCTCGACGACGCTATGGCTGGCCGCGGCGCGCAACCGGGACAGCCGGCGCCGGCCGGCCAAGCAC